>NZ_JANKAF010000004.1:0-282284 GCF_024622765.1 Clostridium mucosae
AAAATAAATATTTAACCAGATATTTCATAGTATGTTTTTATTATAACCCCTAAAATATCAATTTTAAAATGCAAAAAAAGAGGTTGCTACAAAATGATTAAAAATCATTTTGCAACAGCCCCTTTTTATATGTAGAATATAAATTAGTAGTATATATTAATCTTATTAATTTATCTATAAGGAGATAGAAAGTTATGAAAAGAAGATTTAAAATTTCTTTTATAATACTATTAATTATGCATATTTCATGTTTATTTAGTTTTTTTGAATTAAATAGAAATCAAGTGATTTCAAAATATTCAAGTACTCGGGGAGCAAATTTTTTGGAAAGTGAAGGGGGGTATAAAAAAAGATTAAATGATGAGATGAATGCTAAAAAAGTCCCGTATAGCATATACTTTATTTTCTTAAATAGAAAAATGAATTTCAATAATGATGTGCTATATGAAAATAATAGATTATATATACCGATTTCTGAGTTTTTAAAATACCTAGGAAAAAACATTAAATTAAATGATGATACTTTAAAAATAGAAAGTATTGCTAATATAGATATAAGTAATAGAACATACACAGAAGATAATGAAGTTAGAAAATTGCGAGGAGACATATTCAAGAGAAATGATGAATATTATATATCATTTTTTGATTTATGTGAAATTTTAAAGCTTAATACTTATTGGGATTATGATGAAAATGATATATATATATCGAACAGAATAATAAATAAATTTAATGATGCAAAGATTAAAAGTAACAATAAAAAGAAGGAGGCATTTATTAGATTTGAGGACTTTACTGCAGGAGATGTTTATGTTGCAAAATCAGCACTTGAAAAAGTAAGAGCAGTAGTGGATTATATGCATGAAAATCAAGAAGATTTTAGTATAGGATGGATACCAAGATATATAAATAATACTAATAATATCGATAATGATATATCAAAAAATGAATCAATGCAAAACTCAAATTTTATATTTACATTAGATTATATTGTAAATAGAGGTGGTAGAATAGGACTTCATGGATATACTCATCAATATAAAGATAGTGATAGTGTTTCAGGATATGAATTTGGAGCTGATGGATATAATGATAAAGAAGAAGTCAGAAGAAGAGTAGAAGAGGCAATAAGGATATCAGATAAGCTCAATATACCAATTGACTTTTGGGAGACACCTCATTATAGGGTAACAAAGGATCAACAAAAGATATTTGAAGAATATTTTAAAATAATTTATGAACCACAAATAGGAATATATAATAAACATATAATTACTAGCAAAAGCAATGGAGTTACAAAATATATTCCAACACCAATGAGCTATGTAGATGATGATGATGGGAAAGTCATGATTGATAGGATAAAGAATAAGAAAAAGGATGAAGAACTTAGTCTATTTTATCATCTAAGTATAGAGATAGAAAGTGTAGATGTTTCAATAGATGATAGTGGAGATGTAAAATGCAATTATAATGAAAATTCAATTTTAAAACAAATAGTTAAGTATATAGATAATTTAGGTTACTATTTCGAAGATATTAAAAATATATAATAGCATACTGTAAAAATTAGATTTATTGAAATGTAAACATTTATAAAAGTTAAGAGAGTGTGAAAAACCACACTCTCTTAATTTTAATTAAATAAACTTTAATTAAATTGCTTAGTTAGAACCCATAAATCTATCTTTAGCAAAGAATGATAGAGAATATAGACCTGCTATTCCGACTAAAGCATAAATTATTCTGCTAAATGCAGTCATTGTTCCAAATAGTGTATCAACTAAGTTAAATTGAAAGAATCCAATTAATCCCCAGTTAACAGCTCCAATTATAACTAAAATAAGTGCTATTGAATCTAAAACTTTCATAAAAAACACTCCTTTTAAAATAGGTTTACAATAAATAGTGTAACCAAAAGGAATTATTTTATGTATTTTTATATAGATATATTTCTATCAATAGGTTGGTCTAAAGAAATTATTGTATCTGTTCTTTGTATTCCATTGATAGTATTAATTTTATTTAATAATATATCTTGTAGGTCAGTAATATTTCTACAAACTACCTTAGCAAAAATGGAATAATTTCCAGTTGTTAAGTGTAACTCGACAACTTCTTTAATTCTAGATAATTCATCAAAAACTGAATCAAAAGAAGAAGTTTTATCAACGTATATTCCAACGAAACAACATACATCATAACCTAACTTAGGTAAATTTAAAAGAATTCTAGTTCCTTTTATTATTCCAAGTTCCTCCATTTTTTTCATTCTAACATGTATCGTTCCCCCACTTACATGGCAAATTCTTGCTATTTCTAAGTAAGGAGTTCTACAATCTTTTATCAATAAATCTAGTATTTGTAGATCTAATTCATCTAATTGATAGGGCAAATTTAAACTCATAGAATCACCTCATATTAACATTTTATAATTTCTTTCTTTATTCTATCAAAAAATTTATTAAAATAGAAGGGAATTATAATAAATTTAATAAATTTAACTAAAAATATTAATATATTAGTAATAATTAGTAAAACATAGGTATTTAAAATGTATCAAAGATTTTATTAGCTGTAATATGGTATAAAAATATATAATGTTGTAAATATTTAAAGGCATATATCTTGAAAATATCTACTATTTCTTTTAATATAGTATATAGAAGCTTTTTAAAGGAGGAATAATACCATGCAGATATTAATTGCTATAGCATATTTTGCAGTAACTATCGGGTTAATGATCCTGCTATTTACTTTAGGTAAAAAATATGTATTTTCAAAGGTAAGAATAAATAAATGGATTCCATTAGCCATAGCACTAGTTCTATTTTTAGCCCAATTTTTTATAAAAACAAATAATATGTGGATAAATATGGGGCTTACTTTAGTAATAGTTTGGTTCTTCTTATGGTTCTTTGATATTCAAAGTACAGGTGGACCAAAGAAGAAAGAAAAGAAAATTGAAATAAGACCTAAAGCTAAGCCTAATAGAGTTAAACATATGCAAAATCAAAAAGATAATTAAAATTTTGGATATAAATATGGCATACAATTATGAAGTAAACATAATGTATGCCATATTTATTTTTATATTTATTTTAAAACTTATTAAACTATATCATCATTATTATTTATGAAAATAGGAGAGCTAAAAGCAATTTTATTATTTTCCTCAATAACTTTTATTATATACCAATTTTCATGGGGTTCTCTTTTATGCTCATAAAGATACTTAATGCTACTTAAATTAATATTTTCGATTGTTCTTATTATAGTACCTTTATTAGTTATTATTTGAATTTCTTTTATTTTATATTTGATATCTTCTGTAAATATCATAAATCTAAGCTTATCATCAGAAATAGTAATTTCTTCACCCATAAAACTATCATTTATAGTAAAATATAATTTTAAATATCGTGATTCAGTAGAATATGTCCTTCTTTCCCTAAAAGAAGATATAATATCATTAGTGGAAAGACTATTACATATGCAAACTGTCAAGTTTTCAGAATCACCAAAATTAATTTTATGGTTATCTTGACCATTAATAGCACCAAGTTTCCACCCATCATCTAGTAGGCTAAAGTAGTAGCGATCATGCCTTGTATATTTACTAGCAGGATTTCCATTTCCAACTTCTATAGATGTTATTAATTTATTTAATACTGAATTATAAGGTAGAGCTTTTATATTTTTATGTGGATGATTTATAGAAATAAATGAATCAGGATTATTTAGCATCCATAATGCCAAGACTTTTAAATCTCTTACGGCTCCAGTAAAAAAGTTTGAAGAATTCATTATATTCAAATCTCCATAGAGATAGGTCTTACATTCAAAACCAACTAGGGGTAAAAAACTATCATATTTCTTTTTTATTTTAGAGGCATAAACCTTAGTTCCTTGGAACTTAGAGTATTTATCATCTTTAATAGTTATTTCATTAGATAAATAAGAGTTATGATCTGTTATAAACATGAAATCTAGACCAGATCTATAACCGTACTCATAAGCTTCGATGGGAGAACCTTTACCAGTTGAAAATTCAGTATGACAATGCGGAATACCATAATAAAATTTTATGTTACTTTGATCAAATTCTTTTGATTGTTTATGTTTTTTTCTTCCCAAAATAAGCTCCTCAATAAATTATTACTTATCTATATATAGTATTGAATAACTATAAATAATGACAACAATATTCAGTAATGATAAAATAACTTTAAGGATTACTTACTAGATTGGAGGAAGTAAAAATGATAAAAGAATTTAATGGAATAAAACCTGTAATAGATAAGACTTGCTATATATCTGAGAGTGTTGATATAATAGGAGAAGTCGTTATTGAGAAGAATGTTAATATTTGGTTTGGAACACGATTAAGAGGTGATATGAACAAAATATATATAGGTGAAAATACCAATATTCAAGAAAATTCAGTTGTTCATGTTGATTTTGATTATGAAACTATTATAGGTAAAAATGTAACTGTAGGTCATGGTGCTATAATTCATGGATGTACAATTTCTGAAAATGTTTTAGTTGGAATGGGTTCAATAATATTAAATGGAGCTAAAATAGGGAAGAATACTATAATAGGAGCTGGCTCTTTAGTACCTCAAGGTAAAGAATATGAAGATGGAGTTCTTATTCTTGGAAGTCCAGCAAAGGTTATAAGAAAACTTACAGAAGATGAAATTGAAAATATAAAAAAATCTGCTAATAATTATGTTGAGTTAAGTAAAAAATACTTATAAAATTAGGAGGAAAAATGATTAATATAGGAAAATATAATGTTTTAGAAGTTAAGAGAGAAAAAGAATTTGGATTTTATTTAGGAGATGAAGGGAAGATAGATGTTTTACTTCCTAAATCTATGACAGAAGATAAACAAATACAAGTAGGAGATAAAATAGAGGTATTTGTATATAGAGATTCAAAAGATAGACCAATAGCAACTTTTAAAAAACCTTTGGTTACTGTTGGAGAAGTTGCTTATTTAAAAGTAGTATTCCAAACAGAATTTGGGGCATTTGTTGATTTTGGGCTAGATAGAGATATTTTTGTTCCAATAAAAGAACAAAGATTCAAATTACATACAGGAAGCAAATATTTATTTTACATATATGTAGATAAAACAGGAAGACTTGCAGCAACTACAGATGTAGAAAATTACTTATTAAATGCACAAGAAGAAGAAAAAGAATTTAAAGTTGGAGACGAGGTTATAGCTCAAGTATACTCTAAGAGTGAAGGTGGAACTGTCCATGTGGCTATAGATTCAAAGTATAAAGGGATAGTATTACCAAATGAATATTATACTGAAATTTATCCGGGAACTGAAATGAAGTTAAGGATAAAAAGAATATATGAAGATGGAATTATAGGTTTAACTCCAAGAAAAACAAGATTAAATGAAAGAGAACAAATTCAAGAAGATATACTTAAATATTTAAATAAAAATGGTGGTTTTATGCCATTTAATGATAAATCAAATCCAGAAGATATCAAGGCTACTTTTAATACAAGTAAAAATTACTTTAAGATGGCTTTAGGTGGTCTTATGAAGAGTGGAAAAATAGTTCAAGAAAAAGAAGGAACAAGATTAAAATAATTTTTAAAAGAGACAGTTTGTACTGTCTTTTTTTATAGGCTGATTTATCAGGAAAAAATATATACAAAATGAAAAAGATATTAAATAGATTTCTGAGACTGCGCCTTATACGAATAATTATTTATCTTATGTTTATTATAACGTCTATAATAGTGAGTAGTATAAAAATAAAGAAATAAGAACTAAATAAAATATATGCTAAAGTTAAAAATAATAAGAATAGGTAGTTTTTAAAGTGTTAATACTAGTAATGTATATAAAAAGGAGCTAGATTTTAATGACTAAGAAAAATAAAAATATAGATATAATAATTTCGGTATTTATAATATATAATTGCTTTTTAGCTATTTTTTCAAATATTATTAGTACTAATTTTAAATATGAAAATTTTATTATGCTTGGAGTTATATATTTAACTTCTTTAATAACTTATTTTATAACTATAGAAAGTTCAATTATATTTATTATCTTCATAGATTTTATTTATTCAAGCATAATTTTATACAGACATTTAGTAAAATTAGAAGAATTACAATTAGGTACCTTTTATTGGATATTAATAATTCCAATTACAACTATTATTATATATAATTTAAGAAAAATAATTAAAAGTTAGCAATAAAAATGCAGTAATAGAAATAAATTATTGTATTTTTTATTGACTTTATTACTTTACTGTGATAAAGTAATAAATAAATAAAGAGATAAGCAAAATAAAGGGGGATTTAATCATGAAAATATTAAAAAGATTATTAATTAGTTCATTATTAGGAGTAATGGCATTAGCATTAGTATCTTGCGGAGAAAAGAAAGTTGAAAATTCTATGGATAAAGAAGAATTAGTATTGGGGTTTGATGATACTTTTGTTCCAATGGGATTTAAGGACGATAATGGTGAATATACAGGATTTGATATAGAACTTGCAAAAGAAATTAGTAAAAAATTAAATAAAAAAATTATATTTCAACCTATAGATTGGAGTATGAAAGAAACAGAACTTAACAATGGCAATATAGATTTTATTTGGAATGGATATAGCGTAACTGAAGAAAGAAAAGAAAAGGTTGCATTTTCAAAAGAATATTTAAATAATAGACAAGTTATTATAACATTAGCTAATTCAAAAATTAATTCAAAGAAAGACTTAAAAAATGCAGTAGTTGCTGCACAAAATCAATCAAGTGCAGTAGATGCAATAGAATCTGATGGGGAGGATACAGTTAATAGCTTTAAAGATGGAAAAATAGTTACATTTGAAACTAATAATGAAGCTTTGATGGACTTAGAGGCAGGTAGAGTAGATGCAGTTGTTGCCGATGAAATATTAGCTAAGTATTATATAAATCAAAGAGGTGCTGAAAAGTATAAGGTTTTAAAAGAAGACTTTGGTAAAGAATCATATGCAGTAGGAATGAGAAAAGATGATAATGAATTAGTTGAAGCCTTTAATAACGCTTTTGATGAACTAGTAAATGAAGGTAAAGCTGGAGAAATATCAGAAAAATGGTTTGGAGAAGATATAATAGCTAAATAAACTTATAAATAACTAAATTAATTTAAGACGAGGTGTTTTCTTTGGAATTAATGAACGAAATAATAGCTTTTATTCCACAAGTTTTAGAAGGATTAAAAGTTACAATAGAAATATTTATAATTACTTTGATTTTATCTATACCATTAGGTGCCATAATTGCACTTGGAAGAATATCTAAAATAAAGATATTAAAATCAATAACAGGAATATATGTATTAATTTTAAGGGGAACACCTCTTTTATTACAAATTCTATTTATATTTTTTGGATTACCATTAATAAATATAAGCATTCCAAGATTTCCAGCAGCAATATTAGCAATGGTATTAAATTATGGAGCATATTTTGGAGAGATATTTAGGGCAGGAATTATATCTATAGATAAAGGACAATTTGAGGGAGCAGAGGTATTAGGATTAAGCAAAAAAGATACTTTCTTTAGAATTATAATGCCACAAGCATTAAAAAGAATATTTCCACCAGTTGCAAATGAAATTGTTACTCTAGTTAAAGATACAGCTTTAGTTTATGTTGTAGGGTTAGATGAATTATTAAAAATAGCAAAGATAGCTTCAAATAGACTTTCATCTATAATGCCATTTGTAGTAATAGCAGTTGTTTATTTACTATTTAATGGGATAATAACAAAAGTGTTAGAGAGTATTGAAAAAAGATTTAGTTACTATCAATAGGAGGGATTGCTAATGCTAAAAATTCAAGGATTAAGGAAGAACTTTGGTAAATCTGAAGTCTTAAAAGGAATAAACTTAGAAGTAAAAAATGGAGAAATAGCAGTTATAGTTGGACCTTCAGGTGGTGGTAAAACAACTTTGTTAAGGTGTGTAAATGGATTAGAGTTTTGTGATGAAGGGACTATAGAAATAGATAATAAATTTTTATGTAAAGAAGGGGACTATAAAGAAAAGCAAGAATTTAATGAAGCACGAAGAGAAATTGGTTTAGTATTTCAAAACTTTAATCTATTTCCACATATGAGTGTATTAGAAAATTTAATTGAAGCACCAAAAAGAGTTTTAGGAGAATCAGATGAATTAGCAAGGAAAAATGCAGCAGAAGTTTTAGGGTTTTTAGGACTAAAAGACAAATTAGACAGCTATCCATATGAATTATCAGGTGGACAAAAGCAAAGAGTTGCAATAGGAAGAGCATTGGCACTCAATCCAAAGTTAATGTGTTTTGATGAACCTACTTCTGCATTAGATCCAGGGCTAACTGTTGAAGTAGCAAGCTTAATAAGAAGCCTTGCAAAAGAAGGGATGAGTATGCTTATAATAACACATGACATGGCTTTTGCAGAAAAAGTAGCAGATAAAATTTATTCAATGGATAATGGAAAGCTTAAAGAAGGAAACATATTTTAATGGATAATGGACAAGGGATAATTGATAATTAATGAAAGAATGAAAGAATTAAAAAATGAAAGAATTGTGGAATAAACTTCTCAGAAGTTTAGAAAAATTTATTTTCTTAATTTAGCATGCTAAATTATTTCCTTAATTCTTTCATTTTATATTTAATACTAAAGTATCAAATTAAATATTAAGTTTTTGATTCTAAATTATTTTTTCCTTTCATTCATTCTAAAGAATATTTTTATTATTTCATTTATAACAAATGGAATTAAAGATATTAATATTACTATTCCCCAATCCTTAAAGGCTAATCTATAAACCTTAAAGACTGATGCAGTAAATGGTATAGTTATTATAGCAAATTGTAATAAGATACCAAATACTATTGATCCAATTAACCATTTGTTTTTAAACACTCCAACTTGGAATAGGGATTTGGTTTCATTTCTCATTGCTAAGGAATAGAATAATTGTGAAACACTAAGTACAACAAATGCCATAGTTTGAGCATGTCTTAGTGAATCTGGATATAAATATTCTCCAAGTACAAAGGCAAATAGTGTAGTTGCACCTATTAAAATACCATTTAATATTAATAATTTACCCATTTTTCCTGCAAATAAGCTTTCTTTTGGATTTCTTGGTGGAAGATCCATAACTCCCTTATCTCCAGGATCAACACCAAGAGAAAGAGCAGGAAAGCTATCAGTAATTAAATTCACCCAAAGAATGTGTATTGGTAGTAGTGGTGCAGCCCAATTTAATAATATAGCCACAAATAAGGCAACAATTTCACCTAAGTTACAACTTAATAAGAATAAGATGGATTTCTTTATATTATTAAAGATATTCCTACCTTCTTCTACAGCACTAACTATAGTTGTAAAATTATCATCAGTTAATACCATATCTGCAGCTCCTTTTGCTACATCTGTTCCTGTAATACCCATAGCAACTCCTATATCAGCTGCTTTTAATGATGGGGCATCATTAACGCCATCACCAGTCATAGACACAATGTTACCATGAGCTTTAAAGGCTTTAACAATTTTAACTTTATGCTCAGGTGATACACGGGCAAAAACTCTATAATTATTAACTATTTTAGTAAACTCTTCATCTGAATAAGTATCTATTTCACTACCAGACATAGCTTCTGAAATATCGCTTGCAATTCCAAGCTCTTTAGCAATAGCTACAGCAGTATTTTTATGATCACCAGTTATCATTATCGTTCTAATTCCTGCATTTTTACTCTTTTGAATTGAACCTTTGACTTCTTCTCTTGGAGGGTCTATCATGCCCATAAGGCCAACAAAAATTAAGTCTTGTTCAAGTTCATCGATAGAAACATGTTCATTATCTATAACTTTATATCCTAATGCTAAAACTCTCAATGCATCATCAGACATTAAATTTGAAGCATCTAGAACTTTTTCCTTTTCTTCTTTGGTAAACTCTTTAATTTCTCCATTGATTAATATTTTATTTGATATTTTTAAAATACTATCTATAGCACCTTTAGTAAAAACATTAAATTTTTTATCATAAGCATTTACAGTGGTCATAAGTTTTCTGTCAGAATCAAATGGAATTTCATTTACTCTTCTATGGATATTATTAAGTTCTTCCTTAAATATGTTAATCTTATTACCTACATCAATTAATGCAACTTCTGTAGGATCACCAGTTTGAACTCCATCTTTTGAGGTGGCATCATTACATAAAATCATACCATCAATTAGTAATTTACTTTCATTATTTTTTATATCTATTTCTTCAAGTGGTTTAGTATTTCCATTAACATAGAACTTTTTTACTGTCATTCTATTAATAGTTAAAGTACCAGTTTTATCTGAACAAATTATATTAACAGAGCCTAAGGTTTCTACTGAAGGAAGCTTTCTAATAATAGCATTTTCCTTTATCATTCTTTGAACTCCAAGAGCTAGAACTATTGCTACTATAGCTGGTAAGCCTTCAGGAATAGCTGCAACAGCTAAACTAATAGAAGTCATAAACATTTCTAAAAAATCTCTTCCTTGGAACATGGAGACTATAAACATAATTATGGAAATTCCAACAGCAGCAAATCCAAGAATCTTACCTAATTGAGCTAATTTTTTTTGAAGAGGGGTAGTGTTTTCGTCTTCTTCATCTAGCATTTTAGCAATCTTACCTATTTGAGTATCCATTGCTGTAGCTATTACTATACCTGTTCCTCTACCATAAGTTGCAAGGGTAGACATGAATGCCATGTTATGTTGATCTCCAATAGGAACATCTTTTTCTTCTTCTATGATATTTGAGTTTTTTTCAGCAGGAACAGATTCACCTGTAAAAGCAGATTCTTCAATTTTTAAGTTAGCAGATTCAATTAGTCTTAAATCAGCTGGAATATATCTTCCTGCATCTATTATTACTATATCACCAACAACGACTTCTTCGGATGGAATTTCAATAATTGATCCATCCCTTTTAACAAGAGCTTTGGGAGTTGACATATTTTTCAGTGCTTCTAGAGCTTTTTCAGCTTTAGACTCTTGGATGACTCCAATGATTGCATTAACAAATATTACTATTAAAATAATGATTGCATCGCTTACTTCACCTACAATTGCTGATATTATTGCCGCAACTATTAAAATATAAATCATAGCATCATTAATTTGAGATAAAAAAAGCTGAAAAGTTGATTTTTTCTTTTTCCATTGAAGTTTATTTAGACCATTTTTTTCTAACCTTGCTTTTGCTTCACTTGAGGAAAGTCCATTAATTACATTTGATGATAACTCTTTAACTATTTCCTCATGACTTTTATTAAACCACATTAAAATACCTCCAAACTTTCTAATATTTGTAAAATTAAACTTTTTATATAAGTATAGCATATTTACTTTTATTAATATTAATACATGGAAAAAAAAGTGAGAAAAGATATTTTTTAATGATATAATATATATGTTTTAATTAATAATTTATGTAATTATATTAAATTTGAAGTAAAGGGCTAATATATATATATTTAATCTAAATAGAAAACTTAAACTATATAGTATAAAAAAAGGTGGGTATTATGGAAATTAGTAGAATAAATAGGAAGAGTCCAATTAAGCAAGATAAGAGAGTTGTCTCTGAAAAAAAAGATTTTTCACAAAGTTTTAATCAGGCTAGAGAAAGAAAGTCTGAAGAGCAATTGAATCAAATGATTGAAGAAATACATAAAAAAGGTAATAGATTAGTAATTACTAAAACATATGGTGATGTTATAGCTTATAAGAAAATAATAAAAGAATATTTAGAGTCTATTTTAAAGTTTATGTATGATACCAAAAAGGATATAAGCTTTTGGCAAACACAATATTTTATAACAGTAGATACCATAGATCAAAAGCTTGAAGAGCTTACTAAATCACTTTTAGTGGGGGAAGAAGATAATTTAAATATAGCTGCTTCAATTGATGAAATTCAAGGATTAATAGTTGATATATATAGATAGAAATAATTAAAAATAACTATACTTATAAATTAATATGCATTTAATTTGTTTAATAAATAGATAAATTATCTCGAAATAATAAAGATTCCTTGAAAATTATTATCAATAAGTCTATTATTAAATAATAACAAAATAAAATGTACTAATAAAAGGAGGTTAGTTATGGTAAAAAGATTTATTAGTTACTATAAACCATACAAAAAATTATTTTTCTTAGATATGTTTGCGGCATTTATAGCAGCAGCATGTGATCTTGTATATCCTATGATGACAAGAACATTAGTAAATGACAGCATTCCAAATAAAAATCTAAGAATGCTAGTAGTATTTGGAGTTACTTTATTAATTATATATTTAATAAAAGCAGCTTGTGGCTATTTCATGCAATATTATGGACATGTTATGGGTGTACATATGCAAGGAGATATGAGAAAGGACATGTTTTTACATCTACAAAAACTACCTAATTCATATTTTGATAATAATAAAACTGGTGATTTAATGAGTAGAATGATAAATGACCTTATGGAAGTATCAGAGCTTGCTCACCATGGTCCGGAAGATTTATTTATTTCTCTTGTTATGTTAATTGGTTCATTTACTGTATTATGTACAATTAATATACCATTAACTCTTATTATATTTGCATTTATACCTTTCATTGTGTTATTTACTTGGAAACAAAAAAATAAAATGATGAATGCTTTTATGGAAACTAGAGTAGAAACATCAGCTGTAAATTCAAATTTGGAAAACTCACTTTCTGGCATAAGAATAACAAAGGCATTTGTATCACATGATCATGAAATAGATAAATTTGAAAATGGAAATAATAAATTTAAGAATGCTAGATCAAGAGCATATAAGGTAATGGCAGAATATTTTGCAGGTGTTGGCTTTGGAATAGATATTTTAGATTATGTTGTACTAATAGCAGGTGGAATATTCACATATTTTGATATAATAAATATAGGAGATTTCTTTGCATATCTTTTATATATAAAACTATTTACGCAACCAATTAAAAAGTTAGTTAACTTTATGGAACAATATCAAAATGGAATGACTGGATTTAAGAGATTTATATCTATAGTAGACGAAAAGATTGAGAAAGATGGAAGTATAGAACTAAAGAATGTTGAGGGTCATATTAAATTTGAAAATGTTCACTTCAGCTATGATGAAAAAAGCATTTTAGAGGGAATAGATTTAGATATAGAACAAGGAAAAATGCTTGCATTAGTAGGACCATCAGGTGGTGGTAAAACAACTTTCTGTAATTTGATTCCTAGATTTTACGATGTAACTGAAGGGAATATAACTATTGATAATATAAGTATATATGATGCTAAATTAGAATCTTTAAGAAGAAATATAGGAATAGTTCAACAAGATGTCTTCCTATTCACTGGAACAATAAAAGATAATATATTATATGGAAGGCATGATGCTACTGATGAAGAAGTAGTAATAGCAGCTAAAAGAGCTAATATACATGAATTTATTATGTCATTACCAGAGGGTTATGATACTTATGTAGGAGAAAGAGGCGTTAAACTTTCTGGTGGACAAAAGCAAAGAATTTCAATTGCAAGAGTCTTCTTGAAAAATCCACCTATATTAATTTTAGATGAAGCAACATCAGCATTAGATAATACAACAGAATACATGATACAGAAGTCTTTAGAAGAATTATGTGCAGGAAGAACTACAATAGTTGTAGCACATAGATTATCAACAATAAAAAATGCAGATGAAATCATAGTATTAACAGATAAGGGAATTGAAGAAAAAGGAAGTCATGAAGTCTTACTAAAAGAAGAGGGATTATATAAAGAATTATATGAATCTCAGTTTTTACATTTAAAAAAATAGCAAATAAAATAGTTTTTATTGGGGAGAATAAATAGGGAAAATAACCCTATAATCTATTGACTATAAATAAATAATTGTGTAAAATAAATACAAAGGATACCCCTTAGGGGTATATTAGGAGGTAAATTTATATGGTTCAGCATGTATCAGAAACAGATTTTAATGAAGTAGTACTAAAACATGAAGGAGTTGTATTAGTAGACTTTTGGGCAACTTGGTGTGGTCCTTGTAAAATGATAGCGCCTGTATTAGAGGAAGTATCTAATGAAATAAATAATGCAAGATTTGTAAAAATTGATGTAGATGCAAATCCAAATTTAGCTAATAAATATCAAATAGCAAGTATTCCAACTTTAATGATATTTAAGAATGGTGCTCCAGTAGAAACTTTAGTTGGTTTTATGCCTAAAGATTCTTTAAAAGAAGCTGTAGTTAAGCATCTATAAAATAAAGAGGTAGAAAAGTGAGCGAAAGATATGATATTGCAATAGTAGGTAGTGGTCCAGCTGGTTTATCAGCAGCTCTAAATGCAAAGATAAGAAATAAGAAATTTATTATCTTTGGAAATAAGAACTTAACTAATAAGCTTGTTAAAGCGCCGAAGATCAATAACTATTTAGGCTTTTATGGAATAACGGGAGAAGGCGTTAAGGAAAGATTTCAAGAACATCTACAGGCTATGGATATAGAAATAACAGAGGAAAGAATTAATAGTATTTATGCAATGGGTGAGTACTTTGCTTTAATGGCAAATGATAAAACCTTTGAAGCAAAATCTGTTATTTTAGCAACAGGTATAGAATATACAAGACCTATAAAAGGTGAAGAAGAGTACCTAGGTAAGGGTGTAGGATACTGTGCAACATGTGATGCACCTTTATATAAAGGCAAAGTAGTAACTATAATAGGTCATAATAAGGAAGCTGAGGAAGAAACAAATTATGTTTCAGAACTAGCTGGAGAAGTATATTATGTTCCTATGTATAAAGATAAATATAATTTAAGAGATAATATAAAAGTAGTTGAAGATAAACCACAGGAGATAGTTGGTGAATTAAAGGTAAATAAATTAATTTTAAAGAATACAGAAATATCAACTGATGCTGTCTTTATATTAAAAGATTCAATTTCACCAGGTCAACTAGTTCCAGGTTTAAAAATAGAAGAAAATCATATCTTTGTTGATAGACTTATGAAAACTAATATACCAGGATGTTTTGCAGCTGGTGATTGTGTAGGTAAGCCATATCAATATATAAAATCTGCAGGCGAAGGTAATGTAGCTGCCCTTAGCGCAGTTCAATATTTAGATACAATTTCAAAAAAATAAATTAAAGTATACAGTACTTAGTTTTAAGTACTGTATATTTTTTTGTAAAAATATCTTAAGAAAAAGGCTAATATTATTTGGAAATATGAACAAAATGTTAAGGAAAGATGTATAAATTATAAAGATTGAATAAAATTAGACACATACTAAATATTGTCTAAATACTTTATTATTTGGGTAAACTATAATATTAAGTATATAGATGAATCAAATATAAGGAAAGTTGAGGGATATTTATGGGTAAGAAATCAAAAAGTAATATAAATCCATTATTAGCAGTTGGTGCAATTGCGGGAGCAGCAGCAGTTGCTGCTTTGGCAGCGAAGAAGATGAAGAAGAATGAAGAAAAAGAATCATCATTTGAAACATTCACTCAAAATTTTAATGAAAATAATGAACGACAAGTATATTTTGTTGGTGGTGGTTTAGCATCTTTAGCGGGCGCTGCATACCTAGTAAGGGATTGTAATTTTAAAGGTGAAAATATTCATGTTATAGAAGGAATGCATATATTAGGTGGAAGTAATGATGGAGCTGGAGATGCTATAAATGGATTTGTATGCCGTGGTGGAAGAATGTTGAATGAAGAAACATATGAAAACTTTTGGGAGCTTTTAAGGAGTGTACCATCATTAGAAATGCCAGGTATGAGTGTTACAGAAGAAATATTGAATTTTGACCACTTACATCCAACACATGCACAAGCACGTTTGGTAGATAAATATGGTGTGATACAAGATGTAGAGAGTATGGGATTTAATAATGCTGACCGTACAGCTCTTGGAAAATTAATGATTACTCCAGAAGAAAAGCTTGATGATTTAACAATTGAAGATTGGTTTAAAGATACTCCACACTTCTTTACAACAAACTTCTGGTATATGTGGCAAACAACTTTTGCATTCCAAAAATGGTCAAGTTTATTTGAATTTAAGCGTTATATGGAACGTATGATATTTGAATTTTCACGTATTGAAACATTGGAAGGTGTAACACGTACCCCATATAATCAATATGAATCAGTTATACTTCCATTAAAATCTTATTTAGATGGTTTTGGTGTTGATTTTAGCATAAATGCAACAGTTACAGATTTAGATTTTAAACCAGGTGAAGGTATAACAGTAACAGCAATGCACATAGAAGATGAAGAGGGTGAAAAAATAATAGAATTAAATGATGGAGATATTTGTATAATTACTAATGCTTGCATGACTGATAGTGCAACATTAGGAGATTTTAAAACAGCTCCTGAGTATAATCCTAATAAACCAATTTCAGGAGAACTTTGGGCAAAGATTGCTAAAAAGAAATTTGGGCTTGGAAATCCAGAACCATTTTTTAACCATCCAGATGAAACTAACTGGGAAAGCTTTACCGTAACATGTAAAGGGAATAAATTATTAAAATTGATTGAACAGTTCTCAGGTAATGTAGCTGGTAGTGGAGCATTAATGACATTTAAAGACTCTAGTTGGTTAATGAGCATAGTTGTTGCAGCTCAACCACATTTTAAAAATCAACCAATGGATACGACAATATTCTGGGGATATGGACTTTACACAGATAAAATTGGAGACTATGTGAAGAAACCTATGAGAGAATGTACTGGTGAAGAGTTATTAATTGAACTTTTACATCACTTACATTTTGAAGATAAAATAGATGAAATTATGGAAACTGTAGTAAATGTAATTCCATGTATGATGCCATACATTGATGCACAATTCCAACCACGTAAAATGAGTGATAGACCTAATGTAGTACCAGAAGGTTCAACTAACTTTGCAATGATAAGTCAATTTGTTGAAATTCCAGAAGACATGGTATTTACAGAAGAATACTCAGTACGTGCAGCAAGAATAGCAGTTTACACATTATTAAATGTAAAAAATAAAAAGATAATACCAGTAACACCTTATAAGAAAGATCCAAAAGTATTATTAAAAGCATTAAAAAAATCATATAGCTAAATTGAAAATGAAAAGTGAATAGTTAATGCTGAAAGAGTTAAGGCTGTTTTGCTCTGCAAAACTTATATTAGATTTTTGTAAAGCAGGAATCATTAAAAAATCTTTTAAGGATTTTTTCCTTAACTCTTTCACTATTTCATTCTTTAACTCTTTAATGTTTTTCAATTGATAATTATCAACTACCATCAATTATCAATTATCAATTATCAATTGTCACTTTTCCATTGTCTAAGTATGGGTGATACATCATAAATGCATGATTTTCAGCGACATATTCATCATTAATTTTATCACCAACAAGATTAAAAACCTTTCTATGTATAATATTATTTCTAATATAATGACCATAAAATCCAGGAGTCATTGAGTGTTCTTTTTCATAAACTTCATATCTATAATTACATGGTTCTATTGAACGCCATTCACCTACAAGGTTTTCATTTGTAAGATACAATTTAAGTTGATAAGGTTTATTTGTAGTATTTTTAATTTCTAAATCTAAATAATTAAAAAAACATGTAGCACCAGAACCGAAAGGTTGAGTCCTATTTACATCAGGAAAAACATCATGACTATGTCTATATCGTTCAGTAACAATTAGAGGAGTATGTAAAGTAATCCAATAAATTAAATTAGATAATTGGCATAAGCCCCCACCAACTCCAGGTTTAAAATCACCATTAGGGCAAAGAACCAACCCATCTTTATAACCTTTTCTATAGGTAGGTTTACCAATTAGTTTCCAATAAGAAAAGTATTCACCAGGCATAATAGTAACACCATCTAGCTTTTTTATTGCTAACCTTAAATTATCAACTTTATTACGTTGCAAATACATATCAACATCTTTTAACTTTCTATAAAGAGGTGTACTGTGAGTAAAAATTACATGCTCTAAATCTTCTTTAAGAATATTTTTACTATATATATTTTTAGAAAACCACCAGTAAAAATATTTTCTCATCTTATAGTATGTTTGTCCTAAAAATAATCTTAATTGACTGCGCTTAATAGGCTTTTTTTCAATATAAGGCATAAATTCAGCTCCTAAAAAATTATATGGTTTAATTGTAAAATATTAGTGAAGTATATACAAGTAGGTAGATTATTTAAATTTACTTTTATTTTGGGGGTTAAGGTAATATTTAGTGAAGAATAAAGAAATGAAGGTTATGAAATGAAAAAATTAAAGAGTTAAAATTTAATTCAATACTAAAGCATTAAATGTAAAATGAAAGAATTAAGGAAGTAATTTAGCATAGCTAAATTAAAAAACAATTTATTTAAACTCCTAAGGAGCCTAATTCCATAATTCTTTCACTTTTTAATTTTTTTACTATTTAATTAAATATAAAACTATCTGAGTTTTTGCATTAATTTTAAATTTTAAATTTTAAATTAAAGCTTTCCTATTAATTCATCTATAAGTTCCTTTACGGAAATTATCTTATTTATTCGATGAGCATTTGCACCACAGAAAACCAATCCATTTTCAACATCGCCTTTTACAGCGTTGATTAAAGCTGAGCTTATACAATATGGTGTTGTTGCTGGGGTACAAGGAATCAAGCAATTATAACATTTAGTTATTTTTACTTTTTGATTTTTTAATGTTTCTGTTAATTTGTTTTTTATAGCTCTACCTGGCATTCCTACTGGGCTTATAGTTAATTCAATATCTTCTTTTTTGCAATTAACATAAGCATTTTTAAAATTAATATGTGCATCACATTCATGAGTTGCTACAAATCTTGTTGCAACTTGTACGCCATTAGCTCCAAGATTTAGGTATTTAATCATATCATCATGAGTAAATACACCACCAGCAACGACAACAGGGATTTCGGTATTGAATTCATTTTCAAAGTTTTTAACTTCTTTAATTATGTTTATAACATTATTATCGAAATTCTTAATTTCATCAGTTAGGTTATTAGCTTTAAACCCAAGATGTCCACCAGCCATTGGACCTTCAACAATTATGGCATCAGCAGTTCTATTAAAATGTTTTTTCCAATAGCCTAGAATCACTTTTACAGCTTTTGAAGATGATACTATAGGAGCTATCTTTATTGAACTTTCCTTTACAATTTCAGGTAAGTTTAATGGAAGTCCAGCGCCAGATATAATTAAATCAGCTCCAGCTTCAATGGCTGCTTTTACATGCTCAACATAATTGTTCATTGCAACCATCACGTTAACACCTATTATTCCATTTGAACTTATTTCCTTAGCTTTCTTTATATGATTAGCTAATCCTCTTAGATTAGCTTTTAATGTATTAGTTTCAAAATCTTCCTCCATATAACCTGCATGAGCAGCAGAAATAACACCAATAGCACCATTCTTTGCAACATTACCTGCAAGATTTGATAGAGATACTCCAACACCCATTCCCCCTTGAATTATAGGGACTTTAGCTATTATATCACCAATTTTTAATGGTTTAATATTCATAATTTTACTCCTTTAAATTTTAAGAATAATACTTTGATAATCAAAATATTATTAATAGTATAGTTCAGAATTTTGAAAAAAACAATAGATAGTTTAATTAATAATTTATATTAATAGATATTAATTGTGCTGTAGAAAATAAAATAAGAGAACGGGAAAGCTGTAAAATAAATGAATTGAGGATGTTTTGCTATGTAGTACATAAGGAAAATATAAAATTAAATATATGAAAAGAACATTATAGATTGAATTTATAATTAAAAAAATATTACGAATGTTGACAAATTAAAAAAATGGTATTATCATAATGACATTGCTTTGATAGTCAAAATATTTGAAAAGAGGAATTTAATCAATATTTCTGTATTTTTATTTATTTAATAGTATCTATTGATAAAATAGTATGACATCGAAGTAATTGATTGAGTATGTAGAAGTCAAAGGTACATCTACTAAAAAATTCAAAATAACAACTTAATATAAAATAATATTTTGATAATAAAAATATTTGATATTTGAGTTAAATGTAACTTAAAAGTTGAATTTTTAGAAAGAGGCGTTAAATGAAAGGAGTAAAGGTAGTTGGATTTGGTCATTACTGTCCAGAGAATATAGTAAGCAATAAGGATTTAGAAAATATAGTTGAGACTACAGACGAATGGATAGTAAAAAGAACCGGAATAAAAGAAAGAAGAATATCTAGTGGAGAAGGCACAGTTGAACTAGCATATAAAGCAGCATTATCTGCTTTGAAAAATAGTAATTGTGATAAGGATGATATAGATTTAATTGTTGTAGCTACCACTTCACCAGATAAAATTATGCCATCTACAGCTTGCAGTGTTCAAGGACTTTTAGGATGTAATAATGCAGCTGCATTTGATATATCAGCAGCATGCTCTGGTTTTGTTTATTCTTTGATAGTTGCATCTAGTTTAATTAGAGGAACTGATAAAAAAAGAGCATTAGTAATTGGATCAGAAGTCTTATCTAGAATAATAGACTGGAGTGATAGAAGTACTTGTGTATTATTTGGAGATGGAGCTGGAGCTGCAGTAATTGAGATATCAAATGATGAAGAAGGAATTATAAGTACTTGTTTTTCATCTGATGGAAATCGTGGAGAAAAAAGCTTAGTTGCTGGTGAATTAGAGTTAAATACACCTTTTGCAAAAGAAAAAAAATTAGAAAAAAGATATATAGAAATGAAAGGTGCAGAAGTTTATAAATTTGCAGTATCAATAGTACCTCAAATAGTTAATGAATTGTTAGAAAAAGCAAATGAGGATTTAGAAAACATAAAATATATAGTTCCTCATCAAGCTAATTCAAGAATAATAGATGATGCTGCTAGAAGATTAAAAGTAGATAAAGATAAATTTTATACTAATTTAGATAAGTATGGAAACACTTCATCAGCAAGTGTACCAGTAGCTTTAAGTGAAATGTTTGAAAAAGGCCTTATAAAAAGAGGAGATAAAATAATTTTAGCTGCCTTTGGTGGAGGATTAACCTGGGCAGGAGCATTAATTAAATTTTAGGAGGATTTTAAAATGGTATTTGAAAAGATTAAGGACATAGTAGTAGAACAATTAGGTGTTAATGGAGATGAAGTAAAATTAGAAACTAATTTTATAGAAGATTTAGGTGCAGATTCACTTGATTTATTCCAAGTTGTAATGGACCTTGAAGATGCATTTAACGTAAAGGTTGATAATGTTGAAAGTATTAAGACTGTAGGAGATGCAGTGAAGTATATAGAAAGTGTTATAGAAAAATAGAGTAGAGAGTGGAGGAAATCTCATGAACAATAATATTTGCAAATTGTTAAATATTAAATACCCTATTTTTCAAGGGGGGATGGCATGGGTTTCAGATAGTTCTTTAGCAGCTGCAGTTTCTAATGCAGGTGGACTTGGAATAATAGCAGGAGCAAATGCTCCTGCAAGTTTTATAAGGGAAGAAATTAGAAAGACAAAAGAACTAACTGATAAACCTTTTGGTATTAATATAATGTTACTTTCTGAAAATGCAGATGAGATAGCACAAATTGTAATTGAAGAAGGGGTAAAAGTTGTTACAACTGGAGCTGGAAATCCAGGAAAGTACATTGCAAAATGGAAGGAAGCTGGAGTAAAGGTTATTCCGGTGGTTGCATCAGTTGCATTAGCAAAAAGAATGGAAAGAGCTGGAGCAGATGCTGTTATAGCAGAAGGGTGTGAAGCTGGGGGACATATTGGTAAATTAACTACTATGGTTTTGCTTCCTCAAGTTGTAGATGCAGTAAATATTCCAGTCATAGCAGCAGGTGGAATAGGTGATGGAAGAGGTGTAGGTGCAGCTTTCATATTAGGTGCAAGTGGAGTTCAAGTTGGAACGAGGTTTCTAGTTGCCAATGAATGTAGTATTCATGAAAACTATAAGGATGCTGTAGTAAAAGCAAAAGATATAGATACTGTTGTAACTGGTAGAGTTACAGGCCATCCAGTTCAAGTTATAAAGAATAAACTTGCAAGAGAGTATTTAAATCTTGAAGGTAAAAATACTTCAATAGAAGAGTTAGAGGAATTAGGCAGAGGGGCACTGAGAAAAGCTGTAAAAGATGGAGATATAGAAAATGGATCTCTTATGGCAGGTCAAATTTCAGGGATGATTACAAAAAAGCAAAGTGCTAAGGAAATTATAGAAGAAATGTTTAATGAATATGAAAATATAAGAAAGAGCCTTTAAAGAGGAGGTAGTATGAAAACAGCTTTTGTTTTTGCAGGTCAGGGATCTCAATATATAGGAATGGGAAAAGATTTATATGAAAATGTTCCAAGATGTAAAGAGATTTTTGATAAAGCAAATGATATATTAAGTTTTGATATAAAAGAACTAATATTTAATGGGAATAAAGAAGATTTAGATATTACAGAAAATACGCAACCAGCTATTTTGATAACCTCAATTGCAGCAAAAAAAGCATTTGAAGAAAGTGGAATTAAAGCAGATGTTGTTGCAGGACTAAGTCTTGGCGAATATTCAGCTTTAGTATGTGCAAATGCTTTAAGCTTTGAAGAAGCAGTTGCTTTAGTGAAAAAGAGAGGAAGATATATGCAAGAAGCAGTTCCTATTGGAATTGGATCTATGGCTGCTATAATTGGATTACCTTTAGAGAAGATAAAGTTAGCGATAGAAAATTCAAAAGATAAAGGCATAGTAGAAATTGCTAATTATAATACCAATAATCAAATTGTAATTGGTGGAGAAAAAGAGGCAGTAGAAAAAGCTAAAGAATTATGTTTAGAAGCTGGAGCAAAAAGAGCTATTGAATTAAAGGTATCTGGACCTTTTCATACATCCTTACTAGAAGAAGCATCAGTAAAACTTAAAGAAGAACTTAAAAATATAGAATTTAATGATCCTAGCATAAAAATTATATCTAATGTTACGGCTGAATTTATAGATAATAAAGCAGATATAGAAGAATTACTTTGTAGTCAAATAAAATCATCTGTTAAATGGAGTGAAAGCATAGAAAAAATGCTTAATATGGGTGTTGATACATTTATTGAATTTGGACCTGGCAGAGTATTAAGTAGCTTTATCAAGGAAATAAGTAGAGAAAAAGGCTTAAAAGTAAATATTTATAATGTTGAAGATATGAAATCTTTAAATAAAACATTAGAAGGGATAGGAATTTTAAATGGTTAAGGATAAAAATGCAATAGTTACAGGTGGAACTAGAGGTATAGGTAGAGAAATAGCAAGGACATTAGCGCAAAATGGAGCTAATATTGCTATAAATTATAGAAAATATAATGAAGAAGTAGAAAGTTTAATAGAAGAATTAAAGAGCTTTGGCGTTAAAGTAGTAGCATGCAAATGTGATGTAAGTAATGAAGAAGAAGTGATTAACTTTATAAAGGAAGTAAAAGATAAATTTGAAAGTATAGATATCTTAGTTAACAACGCAGGAATAACTAAAGATGGATTAATTATAAGAATGAGTGAAAAAGATTTTGATGATGTTATAGATGTAAATTTGAAAGGGACTTTCAATACAACTAAAGCAGTTTCATCTATTATGGTTAAGCAAAGATACGGAAAGATAATAAATATATCTTCTGTTGTTGGAGTAGCTGGGAATGCAGGTCAATGCAATTATGCTGCATCTAAAGCTGGTGTAATAGGATTTTCAAAATCAGTAGCAAGAGAGCTTGCAGCTAGAAATATAAATGTTAATGTTATTGCTCCTGGATATATAAATACAGATATGACAAGTGTTTTACCAGATAGAGTAAAAGAAGAAGTAATAAAGACAATTCCTATGAGAAAAATAGGAGAGCCTAAGGAAATAGCTAATTTAGTTTTATTCTTATCATCTAATTCATCAGATTATATTACTGGTCAAGTAATAAATGTAGATGGTGGAATGGTTATGCTTTAAAAGGAGAGTAGTTTATGAAGAGAAGAGTAGTAGTTACAGGATTAGGAGCTATAACACCAATTGGAAATTCAATAGATAGTTTTTGGAATGCTGTTAAAGAAGGAAAAAATGGTATAGATAAAATAACATTCTTTGATACAACAGATTTTAAAGTTAAGGTAGCAGCAGAAGTAAAGGACTTTAAGGCAGAGGACTATTTAGGAAAGAAAGATGCTAAAAGATTAGATAGATATACACAATTAGCGTTAGTTGCGGCAAAAGAGTGTATGAAAGATAGTAACATAGATTTAGATAATGTAGATAGAGAAAGATTTGGTGTAATATTTGGTTCAGGAATTGGTGGACTTATCACTATAGAAAATCAAATAAGAACTTTAGTAGAAAAGGGTCCAAATAGAGTTTCACCATTAACTATTCCAACATCAATATCTAATATTGCAGCTGGAAGTATAGCAATAGAGTTTGGACTTTTAGGATCATGTTTAAGTGTTACTACAGCATGTGCAACTTCAACTCATTGTATTGGTGAAGCTTATAGAAGTATAAAAGATGGATATTTAGATAGGGCAATAGTTGGTGGTTCAGAAGCATCAATTAATGAGTTTGGGATTGCAGGATTTCAAGCTTTAACAGCACTTAGTAAAAGTGAGGATCCAAACAGGGCATCTATACCATTTGATAAAGATAGAAATGGATTTGTCATGGGAGAAGGAGCAGGAGCATTAATTCTAGAAGAATTAGAAAGTGCAATTCAAAGAGGAGCAAAGATTTATGGAGAAGTTGTTGGATATGGAACAACTTGTGATGCTTATCACATAACTTCACCAACACTTGATGGAGATGGAGCTTATAGAGCAATGAGAGATGCTATGAATGATGCAGGTGTAATGCCAAATGAAATTGGATATATAAATGCTCATGGTACATCTACTGAAATAAATGATAAAGTAGAAACTTTAGCAATAAAAAAGGCTTTTAAAGATTCAGTAAAAGATGTTTGTGTAAGTTCAACTAAATCTATGACAGGACATTTACTTGGAGCTGCTGGAGCTGCTGAAGCAATAATATCTATAAAGGCTTTAGAGGATGGGTTTATACCTGCCAATATTAATTACTTAAATTCAGATGAAGAATGTGATTTAAATTTAGTTGCTAATGTTGGAAAAAATAAAGAAATAGATTATGCATTATCTAATTCATTAGGATTTGGCGGACATAATGGAACAGTTATATTCAAAAAATGGAGGGGAAGATAGAAGTGTTAACTTATGAACAAATAAAAGAATTAATAAAGTCAATAGATTCATCTTCTCTTAGAGTATTTGAATTAGAAAGTGAAGGTATTAAATTAAAGCTTAGTAAAAATGAAGAAAGTTTTAAAGAAGTATCAAAAGATGGTAATAGAAATGGTGTGGCAATAAGTTCAGCTGAAAATAATGCAATAGTTATAAATAATAAAGCAGAAATAAAAGAAGAATCTATTGAGAGAGACGATTTAAATAAAGATGAGTTTAAGGCAATTAAGTCACCTTTAGTTGGAACATTTTATTCATCTGGAACGCCTGGTGGAAAACCTTATGTAGAAGTAGGTTCTAAGGTGAAAAAAGGTGAAGTTCTTTGTATAGTTGAAGCAATGAAAATAATGAATGAAATAACAGCAGAAGAAGATTGTGAAATAGTAGAAGTTTTAAGAAACGATGAAGATATTGTAGAATTTGGAATGGAATTATTTAAGATAAAGTAGGTGAAATATTTGGATATAAAAGAAATTATGGAGATAATCCCTCATAGATACCCATTTCTATTATTAGATAGAGTTGAAAGTTTAGAGGATAATAAAATAGTTGCAATAAAAAATGTAACAATGAATGAGTACTTTTTTCAAGGACATTTTCCAGTAGAGCCAGTTATGCCAGGAGTGCTAATAGTTGAAGCACTTGCACAAGCAGGAGCGGTTGCACTTTTGAAAAGAGATGAATTTAAAGGGAAAATAGCATACTTCGGGGGGATAAATAACGCAAAGTTTAGAAAAAAGGTTGTTCCTGGAGATACATTAAGGTTAGAAGTAGAGCTTACTAAAATAAGAGGATCAGCAGGGATAGGAAAAGGAATTGCATATGTAAATGATAAAAAGGTTTGCGAAGCAGAATTAACCTTTATGGTAGGATAGTAAAGAGGTGTTTTTATGATTAGAAAGGTATTAATAGCTAACAGAGGAGAAATAGCAGTAAGAATAATTAGAGCTTGCAAGGAGCTTGGAATACAAACAGTAGCTATTTACTCAGAAGCTGATAAAGATGCTATGCATACTCAGCTTGCAGATGAAGCTATTTGTGTTGGAAAACCTAAATCAAAGGACTCATATTTAAATGAAAGCAACATTGTTAGTGCAGCAGTTATAACTAAGTGCAATGCAATTCATCCAGGCTTTGGATTCTTATCAGAAAATGCTGAATTTGCATCTATTTGTGAAGAGTGTAATATAAAGTTTATAGGACCAAGTAGCAAGACTATAAGCATTATGGGAGATAAAGCTAGAGCCAGAGAAATTATGAAAAATGCAGATGTTCCAGTAATACCTGGAAGCAATGGAATAGTTAAAAGTATCGACGAAGCATATATAGAGGCTAAAGAAATAGGATATCCAGTAATGATAAAAGCAGCTTTAGGGGGTGGCGGTAAAGGAATTAGAATAGTTCATAAAGAAGATGAACTTGAAAATGCATACTTTACAGCTAAATCAGAAGCTAAAGTGAATTTTGGCGATGATACAATATATATTGAAAAGTTTATAGAAAATCCTAGACATATAGAATTTCAAATCTTAGGTGATGAATATGGAAATATTATTCACCTAGGGGAAAGAGATTGTACTATACAAAGAAGAAATCAAAAGGTGTTAGAGGAAGCACCATCATCAATTTTAAGTGATAATTTAAGAGAAGAGATGGGAAGGGCAGCAATTAATGCAGCTAAAGCAGTAAATTATTTTAATGCAGGAACAATAGAATTTTTAGTAGATAAATACAGTAATTTTTATTTTATGGAGATGAATACAAGAATTCAAGTAGAGCATCCAATAACAGAAATGATAACATCAACTGATATTGTAAAGGAGCAAATAAAGATTGCTAATGGAGAAAGACTGAGTTTTTCTCAAGGTGAAGTTGAGATAAAGGGGCATGCTATTGAGTGTAGAATAAATGCAGAAAATCCTAGAAAAGGATTTATACCTTCACCAGGAAAAATTGAATTTTTAAATTTACCTGGAGGTAATGGAATAAGAGTAGATACAGCAGTTTATTCAGGATATACTATTCCTCCAACTTATGACTCAATGATAGCTAAGCTTATAGCTTATGGAAAGAATAGAGAAGAAGCAATTAATAAAATGCTTAGAGCACTAGATGAGTTTGTTATAGAAGGTATTGATAATAATATAGATTTTCAAATGGATATTTTAAATAATGAGAAATTTCGCTTAGGGGACTTTGATACTAGTTTTATAAGCAAAGAATATAATTTATAGTTGGTGAAAATTATGGGGATTTTTAAAAAGAGACAATACGGAGTTATTAACATAACTCCACAAGAAGATGAAAAAGATATACCTATAGTTCCAGATGGAACTTGGGTAAAATGTAATAAATGTGGCAAAATTTTATATAAAAAGTCTTTAGAAGAAAATCTTAATATATGTTCAAATTGTAATCATTATTTTAGGTTAGGTAGTTATGAAAGATTATCATATATTTGTGATAAAGATACTTTTAAAGAGTTTAATAAATATATGAAGTCTAAAAATCCAATGGATTTTCCAAATTACGAAGAAAAATTAAAGGCTAACGAAGAAAAGAGTGGTCATTCTGAAGCAGTAGTAACAGGAGAATGTCAAATTGGTGGAAGTAAAACAATTATTGCAGTTATGGATTCAAACTTTCTAATGGGAAGTATGGGAACTGTAGTAGGAGAAAAATTAACATTAGCAATAGAGGAGGCTACTAAAAGAAAATTACCTATTATAATCTTCACAGCTTCTGGAGGAGCCAGAATGCAAGAAGGAATATTTTCTTTGATGCAAATGGCTAAAATAAGTAGTGCACTTGCAAAACATAGCGAAGAAGGACTTCTTTATATAACTGTTTTAACTGATCCAACAACAGGTGGAGTTACAGCAAGTTTTGCTATGCTTGGAGATATTATACTAGCAGAGCCTAATGCATTAATAGGTTTTGCAGGAAGAAGAGTAATAGAAGGAACTATAAAAGAGAAATTGCCTGAAGATTTCCAAAGTGCAGAATTTTTATTAGAAAATGGATTTATAGATAATATTATAAAAAGAGAAGATTTAAAAAAGGCTCTTTCAACTCTTTTGAAATTTCATAGGAATAAGGAGGTGTAGTTGTGAATAAAAAAATCAAGGCTTATGATAGATTATTAATAGCAAGAATGGTAGAAAGACCAACTACACTTGATTATATAGATAAAATATTTACTAACTTTTTTGAATTACATGGAGATAGATGTTATAAAGATGATAAATCTATAGTAGGAGGAATTGGGCTTTTAAATGGAAATCCAATTACTATAATAGGAATTCAAAAAGGAAAAGATTTAAAAGAAAATATGGAAAGAAATTTTGGATCTCCGCATCCAGAAGGATATAGAAAAGCTCTAAGGTTGATGAAGCAAGCCGAGAAATTTAATAGACCTATAGTTTGTTTTATAAATACATCTGGTGCATACTGTGGTGTTGGTGCAGAAGAAAGAGGGCAAGGAGAAGCAATAGCAAGAAATTTAATAGAAATAGCACAAATTAAAGTGCCTATAATTTCAATAATTATAGGTGAAGGTGGAAGCGGTGGGGCGTTAGCTTTAGCTTGTGGAGATAGAGTTTGGATGCTTGAAAACTCAGTTTATTCTATACTTTCTCCAGAGGGATTTGCTTCTATACTTTTAAAGGATCCTTCAAAATCAAAGGATGTTTCGGAGATTATGGGAATAACTTCATATGAGCTTTTAGAAAGAGGAATAATTGAAAAGATAATAAAGGAGCCTAGAGGTGGAGCTCACAAAAATATAGAGTTAGTTGCAAGTTCTATAAAAGAAGAATTAATAAATGAATTTAAGATATTAAATAATAAATCTAAAGAGGCACTTTTAGAAGAACGTTATTTAAGATTTAGAAAGTTTAAATAAGTAATTTAATATTAATAAAAATGACTATAATGTAGATTTAATATATAAGGAGATGTCTTAGAAAATTATTGAATGTAGAATTTAGAATGCAAAATTGAGGTGGTATTTAATACTGAAATGCTTAAATTTATATTAAAAACTACTTTCAGTAGTTTTACTTTCATTCTAAACTTTACATTTTTAATTTTGAGATATCTCCTTTATTTATAAACTTTAATCTGTCATATAGTTATTAACTAATTCATAACATCTATTTTTTGTTGATTCATATAAAGATATATTATATGCAACAAGCTCAAATGTCCCACCTTTATATTTATCAGCTTCCTCATTTGCTAAAGCTTCTTTGTCTTCTATCCATTTAATTTGTTCATTTTGTAAGTTTTGCATTGTTTCTGGTGATAAATTTTCTTTTAGTAAATCATAAATTTCATTTAATGCTTTATCATACATATCATAGGATATTCCGTAATAACTTTTCATAGCAATAGTTATTCCAGCATCTGAATCCTTCTTTTCAGGCAAGGAATCAATTTCTTTTTGGATATTATCTAATTTTTCTATAAATTCTTTTCTTCTTCCTTCTAGTTTAGTCACTTGAATTGGTGAATTAGATTCTTGAGTATTTTCATTTGTTTGTCCATTATTTGTCGAGGAACCGCTGTTTGTTGAAGAATATGAATCAGCGTTATTAGCATTATCAAATTCATTAGCAGTATCTTTTATTTGTTGCTTTTCTTCAATTTGTTGTTTTTCTTCAATTGGGTTTTTATTATTTTTTGAGCATGATGTAAGTGGAGCAGCTGATAATAAAATTACCATAATAAAAGCGATTTTTTTAATTTTCATTGGTACTCTCCTTTAAATTTATATACATATATATTTTAATAATATATAACAATAAAGTTTACTATTTTTAAATAGATAAAATTATTACATTTATAATTTATTCTATAAATGGAATGATTTAATTATAACACTAATTCTAATTTAATTAACATATTTGTAATTCTGTCAAAAACAGTATTATTATAGGTTCTAAATTATTTATTTTTGTTAGATAATATAGAATCTTTTAAAATTAATGCTATAATAAAAATATATTTTAAAAGTAATAAAAATGTATAATTTATAATAAAAATTAATTAACTAAATTCCAAGGTTAATATATTTATACATAATAAGTCTTATTTTAATTCTTAGTTATCTTAGGGGGGGATTTAAATGAAAAGAAATGATTACATATCTTGGGATGAATATTTTATGGGGGTAGCAATTCTTGCTGGAAAGAGAAGTAAAGACCCGAGTACTCAAGTTGGGGCTTGCATAGTCGATGATGATAATAAGATTCTAAGTCAAGGATATAATGGATTACCAAGAGGATGTTCAGATGATGAGTTCCCATGGAATAGAGAAGGTGATGTTCTTGAGACAAAATATCCATATGTAGTACATGCCGAACTTAATGCTATCTTAAATAGTAGAGGAACTAACCTTTATGGCTCTAAAATATATGTTGCTTTATTTCCATGCAATGAATGTGCAAAAGCAATAATACAAGCTGGAATAAAAGAAGTAGTATACCTTTCAGATAAATATTCAGATTCAGATAATGTTAAGGCATCTAAAAGATTATTGAATGCTGCAGGAGTAAAGATGACTAGATTAGAGCCTAAAAACAAAAATATAAATATATCATTAGATATAAATGATATATAAATTATAAAATAATAAATACCATATTGTTTGGAGCTCTATTGGTTATAGAAATATGACATTTATTAAATAACTATATAATAAAATTAAAAAAATATATTGATAAAAAGTTATTGTGATGATATAATTAAAACAAATAATATTCTATTTGTTTTAATTAGGATTGTTACTGGTTAGCAGGCAAGACCTAAACATTAAGTAAGTATATATTTATGTATATTTGCTTAATGTTTAGGTTTATTTTTATTTTCTGTAATATTACAGTAGGAGGCATCTATGAGGATTACACGTATAATAAACAATAATGTAATATGCGCTGTTAATGAAAGAAATCAAGAAAGGATTCTTTTAGGATCAGGAATAGGATTTCAGAAGAAAAAAGGCGATGAAGTAGATAAAAAGAAAATAGAGAAGGAATTCTTCTTAAAATCAAAAAATGTAGCAGGAAAACTATATTCTCTCTTAACCCAAATTCCAATGGAGTACATGAGAGTTACTGAAAATATCATAAAATATGCACAACAAAAGTTAGATCATGAGCTTAATGAAAATGTTTACCTTACATTAACAGATCATATTAGTTTCGCTGTTTCCAGACAAAAATCTGGGTTGCAATTTAGTAATGCACTTCTATGGGAAGTAAAAAGATTTTATCCAGATGAATTTAACATAGGACTAAAGGCTTTAGAATTAATAAATGAAGAATTTGATGTAGAATTACCTGAAGATGAGGCAGCATCTATTGCTATGCATGTTGTGAACTCAGAGTTGGGTTCTGAAAGTAATAGAGATACAATCAAGGTTACAGAGTTAATACAAAATGTGTTAAATATAATAAGATATCAATACAAAATAGACTTTAAGGAAGATGATTTATATTATACAAGATTTATTACTCATTTAAAGTTTTTTGCTTATAGGGTATTGAATAATAGTGAAGAAGTAAAAGAAGTAGATAAAGATTTTGAAGAAATAGTAAAGGTTAGATATCCTAAGGAGTATGGATGTAGTTTGAAAATTGCAGATTTAATAAAGAACAAATATAATAGAAGATTATCAGGTGATGAATTAGTATATTTAACTGTTCATATAAAAAGAATAACTATAAATGAAAATTAAATGAGATTATTTTTACTAGGATTGTTACTGATTAAGCAGGCAAGACCTAGAGTGTATGTAATAAATGGACTATTAATTATTTATTACATACACTCTAGGTCTTTTTTAATAAATAAAAATAATAGAAAAGGAGAAGGAAAATATGAACTATAAGAATTTAGCAACTGATTTATTGAAATTAGTTGGAGGAGAAAAAAATGTTGCAAGTGTTACTAATTGTATGACACGTTTAAGATTTAACTTAAACGATATTAGTAAGGCAGATGCTGAAGCAATTAAAAAACTACAAGGAGTACAAGGTGTAGTAAATAAAAATGGACAATTCCAAGTTATAATAGGAACTAATGTAAGTAAGGTTTGTGATGAATTTCATAAGCTTGGTAACTTTGGAGAGAATGAATCTTCTTCAGAAGATAATGAGACAGGAATAATAAATAAGATATTAGGAACAATAACTGCTATATTTACTCCGGTTATACCAGCACTTGCAGGTTCAGGTATGATAAAAGCTGTATTAGCTATATTAAAGGCCTTTGGATTTGTAGATGCAGGTACTCAAACTTATATATTCTTAACATTTATAAGTGATACTGTATTTTATTTTTTACCAGTAATATTAGCATTTTCAGCTGCTAAAAGATTTAAATGTAGCCCATACTTTGCAGCTATATTAGGAGCAGCGTTACTTCATCCAAGTTTTTCTGCTCTAAATACAGGAGATCCAGTAAAGTTTTTTGGAATTCCAATAACTATGATTTCTTATGCATCTAGTGTTGTACCAATATTATTGATCATATATGCGCAATCATATATAGAAAGATTTGCTAAAAAAATATCACCTAATTCAGTGAAAGTATTCTTAGTACCGCTTATTACTATTTTATTAACTTCTATAATTGGATTTTCAATTTTAGGGCCATTAGGAAACATTGTAGGTAATGGTTTAGCAGTAGGAATGAACTTTATTAATGATAGAGCAGGATGGCTTATACCTGTAATAATGGGAACATTTACTCCATTCTTTGTAATGACAGGAATGCACTATTGTTTTGCACCAATACAGCAAATTCAATATGCTACATTAGGTTATGGGACTATTTTAGGACCAGGTATGTTAGCATCTAATATCGCACAAGCAACATCAGCATTAGTAGTTGGATTAAAGACTAAAAATAAGGACTTAAAGCAATTAAGTTTATCAAGTAGTATGACTGCTTATATGGGAATTACTGAACCAGCACTTTATGGTGTTAACTTCAAATTAAAGACACCACTTTATGCATCAATGATAGGTGGCGGAATAGCAGGGCTTTATGCAGGATTAACAGGAATAAGAACTTATGCATCAGCAACAGCAGGTTTAGCAGCTATACCAGTTTATATTTCAGATGACTTAGCAAATGTTAGAAATGCATGTATTACAATAGTTATATCAATTGTAGCAACAATAATTGCTTCTTTAATACTTGGATTTAAAGATGCACAAAGTGAAGATAATAAGACAGAAAAAAGTGACAAAAAAGAAAATAGTGCAGCTTCAGTAGTAGGTGAATTAGTAGTAAATAGTCCAATAAAGGGTGAGGTTCTTCCTTTATCAGAAGTTAAAGATGATGTTTTTTCTCAGGAACTTATGGGAAAAGGAATAGCAATTTTACCAACAGAAGGAAAGGTTTATTCACCAATTGAAGGAACTGTGGAATCTATATTTAAGACGAAGCATGCTATAGGATTAAGAAGTAAAAGTGGAGTTGAAGTTTTAATTCATATAGGAATTGATACAGTTCAATTAAATGGAAAGTATTTTACTTCTCATATAGAACAAGGAAGTAATGTAAAAGTTGGAGATTTATTATTAGAATTCGATAAAGAAGGAATAAAAAATGAAGGTTATGATATAATAACTCCTGTTATAATAACAAATACAGCAGATTATATGGATGTTCTTCCAACAGAAAAAACATTCATAAATGAAAAAGAAACTTTAATAAGAATTCTTAAATAAGGAAGGGATATAAAGTGAGATCAATGTTTAATGATAACTTTCTATGGGGAGGTGCCATTGCAGCAAATCAATGCGAAGGTGCGTACTTAGAAGATGGAAAAGGATTATCAATTCAAGATATTATGCCAAATGGAATAATGGGGCCTATATCAGAAGAGCCGATAGAAGACAATCTAAAGTTAATAGGTATAGATTTTTACCATAGATACAAAGAAGATATAAAGCTATTTGCAGAGATGGGATTTAAAGTTTTAAGATTTTCTATTGCATGGTCAAGAATATTCCCAAAAGGTGACGAATCAGAACCAAATGAAAAAGGCTTAGAGTTTTATGAAAATGTAATTGATGAATGTTTAAAATATGGAATCGAACCACTTATAACACTTTCTCATTATGAAACACCACTTCATTTAGCTAAAGTTTATGATGGTTGGAGGGATAGACGATTAATAAAATTCTTTGAAAACTATTGTAGAGTAGTATTCGAGCGTTACAAGGGAAAAGTTAAGTATTGGCTAACATTTAATGAAATAAATTCAGTACTACATTTTCCTTTAATGGGAGCAGGAATTTTAACACCTAAAGATAAGTTAACAAAGCAAGATTTGTATCAAGCTGCTCATCATGAATTAGTTGCAAGTGCTTTAGCTGTTAAATTAGCTCATGAAATTATGCCAGATGCAAAGGTTGGGTGTATGGTACTTGGAGTAGTTAATTATCCTATGACTCCAAATCCTGATGATATGATAGCAGCTATGGAAAGAGATAGAGACTTAATGTTCTTTACAGATATTCATGTAAGAGGAAAATATCCGTCATATACTAAAAAGCTATTTAAAGATCTTGGAATAAGCATAAATATGGAAGATGGAGATGAAGAAATCCTAAGAAATACTGTAGATTTTATTTCATTTAGCTATTACATGAGTAAATGTACAGCTAAAGATATAAATAAATATGAAAAAGGAAGAGGAAATTTAACTTCAGGAGTTAAAAATCCATATTTAAAGGAATCAGAATGGGGATGGCAAATAGATCCTCAAGGATTAAGATATATTTGTAATTACTTTTATGATAGATATCAAAAGCCACTATTTGTAGTTGAAAATGGATTGGGAGCAATGGATAAACTTGTAGAAGTTAACGGTGAAAAAACTGTACTTGATGATTATAGAATTCAATATTTAAATGACCATCTTTTAGAACTAGGTAAAGCTATTGAAGACGGAGTAGAAGTTATGGGATATACTAGTTGGGGATGTGTAGATTTAGTAAGTGCCTCAACAGCTGAGCTTAAGAAAAGATATGGATTTATCTATGTTGACCGTAATGATGATGGTACAGGTAGTTTAGAACGTTATAAAAAGAAAAGTTTCTATTGGTATAAGGAAGTAATAGAAAGCAATGGAGAAAATTTAAAATAATAATATAAAAAAGATGATTCTAGATTTAAGAGAATCATCTTTTTTATATTATTTAATAAGGCAAATGTATTTATTTGTAAGCATGTTTATATGTATAATAGAATTAATATAATTATAAAATTTACAACTTGGAAATAAGTTGCTAATATATGTTAATATTCATACTATATAATTTAGTTAGATAGTAGATTGGGGAGAGAAATATGAGAGAAAATATATTAATTATAGAAGATGATAGAGATATAAGTGCAATTATATCATTAATATTAAAAGGAAAAGGATATAATTAAGAAATTACTAATATAGAATATAATTAATGAGTTAATTATATTCTATATTAGAACTTTTGGAGGGAATTATGTATATAGATGCACACACACATTTAGATTTTTTTGAAGAAAATATAGAAAAAGCAATTGAAGATATAAATAAGAATGAAATATTAACTTTAGCTAATAGTATGGATGTAGAAAGCTATATTAAGAATAAAGAATATAGCAAACAAAGCAAATTTATTAAGCCATGCTTTGGTATCCACCCATGGAAAGCAGCAGAATATAAAGGAGGTTTAGAAGAGCTTATACCATATATAGAAGAATGTGAAATAATAGGTGAAATAGGCCTAGATTATGTTTGGGTAGAGGATACAAGCACTTATGAAGCACAAAGAAGGATTTTTAATTTTATATTGAACGAAAGTATTAAAAGAAATAAGTTTGTAAGTATTCATACGAAAGGTGCAGAAGAGGAAATTTATAATACTCTTAAAAAGTATAATTATAATAAGGCTATTATACACTGGTATAGTGGGGAAATAAGTACATTAGAGAAATATATTGAGCTTGGTTGTTATTTTACAATAAGTGTAGATATAGGTTATTCAGATAAAACTAATGAAGTTTTAGATAAAATACCATTAAATAAAATACTTATAGAAACTGATGGACCAACAGCATTAGAATGGGTAAATGGAGAGTATGGTTATCCAAGTGCAATAATAGATGTAGCTAAAAAAGTTGCAGATTATAAGAAGATAGATCTTAATGAATTACTGAAGAGTATAGAGAAAAATTATTCAAAAATCATTAATTAGAATAATTTAATTATAGGAGATATCGCAAAGACATTTAATTAAATTGTTTGATAACTCCTGTGTATAAATAAAGTCTTGTGTTGAGATATACATTAGATTTGGAAAGGGGGGAAGTTAAATGATGAATCTTATGTTTGTTGGGATACCAATGCTAATTATGATAGCAGTTTTAATTTTATTAGGTATGTATGTTTATAAAGTTATTCAAAATCAATCATCGTCTTTAAATATTATGATAATTGGAATATCAGTAATATTATTTGCTATTTTAATTTCAATGGCAACTATAAAAATAATAGTAGGAATTTTAGGACTTATAATTGTGCTATATGGAGCAAATAAAAGTAATAATTAGAATAAGTATATAATAATTAATTTATTTCTTAAATTTATTAGATAATAGGCTTCTTTAATTGATAAGGATTATTGATTAACTTGACATTTATAGTAAAGATGAATAAAATGGAATTATAAAAAGTAAATAGAAATCTGGGGGGGCAGCGAACTGCCTGAGATAAAATTGTTACTATTTTGACCCATGAACCTGATTTGGATAATGCCAACGTAGGGAGATTATTTGTTATTGAATAAAAATATACAAATTGAACTATAAAACAGTATTTCTAATCAGAGATACTGTATTTTTTTACGCTATGGACAAAATAGGATTTGTTTACTTTTAAATATATTAAGAAGGAGGAGAGGGCTATGTCACTTTGTAATGTAAGTCTTCAAGTTATACCAACAGTAAGTGAGGATAGAATTTATCCTGTTGTGGACAAGGTTATTGAATATATAGCATCTACTGGAGTTAAGTATGAAGTAGGGGCTATGGAAACAACAATGGAAGGTGAGTTTGAAGAACTATTAGAGATAGTAAAGAAATCTCAAGAAATTTGTACCGAAGAAGGTGCATCAAGAATAGTATCTATGGTTAAAATAGATTATAAAAAAGAAGGCGTGACGATGGATGAAAAGATTAAGAAGTATAGGAAATAAGATAGCACCTATAGTTTTTATTTTAATTTTGTTAATTATATGGGAACTTATAGTTAATGTTGGAGGAATAGAAAAGTATATATTACCTGCTCCAACTGATGTTATAGAAGTATTAATTAAAGATTTCAAAAATATGATACCACATATTTTTGCAACTCTATATGAAGGTCTAGTAGGATTTTTAATTGCAATAGCATTATCTATTATATTAGCAATAATTATGGATATGGTTCCATTAATTAAAAGAGCTTTATATCCAGTTCTTGTTATTTCTCAAACTATACCAACAGTTGCTCTTGCACCATTATTTATAATTTGGTTTGGTTTTGGAGCGTTACCTAAAATAATAGTTGTAGTTATAGTGTGTTTTTTCCCTATAGTAATAAGTATAGTTGATGGACTTGAAGGTGTAGATAAGGATTTAATAAATCATTTTAAATTGATGGGAGCATCAAAATTTAATGTATTTTTACATTTGAAATTACCTTATGGAATGATAAATTTCTTTTCAGGTATGAGAATTGCAGCAACATACAGCATTATGGGAGCTGTAATTGGAGAGTGGCTTGGAGGCGATAGAGGTCTTGGGGTATATATGACAAGAGCAAGAAGCGCATATGCATTAGATAAGATGTTTGCATCAATAGTAATTATAGTTGCTATAAGCATGGGAATATTCCTTTTAGTTTCTTTAATGGAGAAGGTATTTACTCCATGGAATAATAAAAAACTAAGTATGAAGAAATAAAATTAAGAACAATGAATTTAGAGGTGAAATAGTAATGTTAAAAAAGAAAATTATATCAGTAGTATTAGCGTCAGTAACAGCACTAACAATATTTACTGGATGTAGCAAAAAAGATGAAGGGGTAAAGAGTTCTGAAGGTTTAGAAAAGGTAACTGTAATTTTAGATTGGACACCAAATACTAATCATACTGGATTATATGTTGCACAGGAAAAAGGATATTATAAAGAACTTGGCTTAGATGTTGAAATAATACAACCATCAGAAGGATCATCACTTCAACTTTTAGCTGCTGGTAAGGGAGATTTTGCAGTAAGTTATCAAGAAGATTTAACATATGCAAGAACATCAGATAGTCCACTTCCAGTTAAAGCTATAGCAGCAATAATTCAACATAATACATCAGGCTTTGCGTCTCCAAAAGAAAAGGGCATTGAAACAGTTAAGGATTTTGAAAATAAAGTTTATGGTGGATGGGGAAGTCCATCAGAACAAGCTATATTAAAGGCTGTAATGGAGAAAAATGGAGCAGATTTTAGTAAATTAAAAATTGTAGATGCGGGAACAGAGGATTTCTTTATTGCAACTAAGAATAATTTAGATTTTGAGTGGACATTTGAAGCTTGGACTAATACAGAAGCTAAGCTAAGAGGTTTTGATATAAACTATATACCAGCTAGAGATTTAGATCCAGCTTTAGATTATTACACACCAATTATTGCAGCAACTGAAGATACTGTTAATAACAAAAAAGATTTAGCTAAGAAGTTTATGGAGGCAACTACTAAGGGATATGAAGAGGCTATAGCAAATCCTGAAGAAAGTGCAAAGCTATTAGTAAGTAAAGTACCTGAAATTAGTGAAGAGCTTGCAATAGAAAGCCAAAAGTATCTTGCAGATAAATATATGGAAGATACTAAGATTTGGGGAGAAATGAAAGATAGCGTGTGGGATAACTATACAAAATTCTTATATGATAATAAATTAATCAATAAGGAAATGAAAGCAAGTGAGGCTTATACAAATGAGTTCTTATCAAAATAAAATTGTGTTAAAAAATGTATCTAAGTCCTTTGATGAAATGGAAATATTAAGAGATATTAATATAGATGTTAAAGAGGGAGAACTTATATCTATTCTAGGACCATCAGGTAGTGGTAAAAGTACAATATTTAATATTTTAACTAACATAATAAATAGTGATAGTGGAGAAGTAGAGGTAAATGGAAAATTAAGCTACATGTATCAAAAGGATATGATGGTACCTTGGAAAAAGGTTATAGATAATATAGGTATTCCACTTATATTTAAGGGAAATAGCAAAAAGAGCGCAAGAGAAGAAGTAAAAAAACATATAGATGAATTTGGGCTTAAGGGATTTGAATATAAATATCCATTGCAATTATCAGGTGGAATGAAGCAAAGAGCCAACTTTTTAAAAACTTATTTAACATCTAACGATATAATGCTTTTAGATGAACCCTTTGGAGCATTAGATTCTATGACGAGAAGAAAGATGCAAAAATGGCTTTTAGATTTAACTAAAAAAATGAATTCAACTATATTATTTATAACTCATGATATAGAAGAAGCGATATTACTTTCTAACAGGATATATATAATATCAGAAAAACCTGCAAGTATAAAAGGTGAAATAAAAGTTAATTTACCTAAAGAGAGAAATGAAGATATAGTTACTAGTGATGAATTTGTAGCTATAAAAAAAGAAATATTAAAGCTTATGTAAAAAGAAAAAGATGCAGTATTATACTAATGTTATTAATTTAAAATTTTGTAACATTGATATGATACAGCATCTTTTTTTATTAGGTTATTAAAATACTCTAATTATATATAAAGAGTATTATCATCATTAATGTAGATATTAATGTAGATATTAATGTAGATATTAATGTACATAGAAGAAATTTATGTTACAAATATTCTAAATTATTAAACGAAAAGAATTTTTGGAAAAAATTAAATGATATGGTAATATTATTATAAAGGTAAATTTAAAATCTATAAAAAGGGGGAGCTTGGTTTTAGAGCCAAGGAAGTATATGGGCAATAAGATTAGAATAGGTATTGTAGGTTATGGAAATATTGGTAAAGGTGTAGAATTAGCTTTAGAACAAAATCCAGATATTCAATTAGAGGCTATTTTTACAAGAAGAAATCCAAAGAAATTAGTAACTACTTCAAAGGTAGAACATATTTCAGAGATTGAAAGTTATAAGGGGAAAATAGATGTTATGATTCTTTGTGGGGGTTCTGCTACTGATTTACCAAGGCAAACACCTGAGATAGCAAAAATGTTTAATACAGTAGATAGTTTTGATACTCATGCAAAGATTCCAGAATATTTTAATGTGTTAGATAATGTAACTAAAAATGCTGGTACTATTTCACTTATATCAGTTGGTTGGGATCCAGGTTTATTTTCATTAAATCGTCTTCTAGGTCAGGTAGTACTTAAAAATGGAAAAGATTATACTTTTTGGGGTAAGGGTGTAAGTCAAGGACATTCAAATGCTATTAGGAGAGTTAAAGGTGTTAAGGATGGAGTTCAATATACTGTACCAATTGAAAGTACTATTGAAATGATTCGTACAGAAAATAATAAAGTTTTTTCAGCTAGAGAAAAGCATGAAAGAATTTGTTATGTTGTACCAGAAGATGATGCAGATTTAGATTATATTAAAAATGAAATTATAAATATGCCTGATTATTTTTCAGAGTATAACACAACAGTAAATTTTATAACTGAAGAAGAAATGAATAAAAATCATAAGGGTATGCCTCATGGGGGATTTGTTATTCGTACAGGGATTACAGGAGATGGTACAAAACAAAGAATGGAATTTAGTTTAAAGCTTGATAGTAATCCAGAGTTTACTTCTTGTGTGCTATTATCTTATGCAAGAGCTGTGTATAGATTACATAAAGAAGGGCAAACAGGAGCACGTACAGTGCTAGATATCCCATTTAGCTATTTATCTCCAAAATCAGGAGAAGAATTAAGAAGAGAATTGTTATAAAATTGGAGCATCTCTTTATAGCATAGATAGAGATATTTGGCATGATGTAGTAGAGAAAAATCCTATAACCAATTTATTAGCAGATGCCATTAGGAATGTATTTAATTGTGATATTGGTTTAATTAATAGTGGAATTATGAATAATAGATGGATTAAAATATAAAGTAATGTAGTACTTTTTGTTTATTAAAATTCATATGCCTATATTTATTATAATGCGATAAATATTTTTATTAATGGTTTTGATGATTATTTTTGCTGCTTTGTAAGAGCAGCTTTTTTAATGCACATTTTAATATATTTGCCTTGAATATAGTCCATTAATGAACCAATAGCTTGAATTAAATATGATTTACATATAAAATTAAAACTTATTGATAATTCAAATAAATGTGAATATATAGATTTTAAGAATAGTATAACTACTATATAAGGTGTTTTAAGAATAGAATAAATACTATATATGGTATAAAAATAAAAGTCAAGACTTGAAAGTGAATTTTAAATTATGTAATATAGAGAAAGACAAAAAGTAAAGGATAGGTGAAGCATGTTGATAGTTGTTGGTGGTATGATAGGTCTTGGGAAAAGTTCTGTAGCTGAAATTTTAGGGGAGCACTTTAAATCAGATGTATTTTATGAAAGTGTAGATGATAACCCTATTTTACCTTTGTTTTATAGTGAAAATGAAGAAGAAATCCAAAAGAAGAGATATCCATTTTTATTACAACTTTATTTTTTAAACACTAGATTTAAAAGTATAAAAGAAGCATTAGTACATAATAATAACGTTTTAGATAGATCAATTTATGAAGATTGGTACTTTGCTAAGAAGAACATGGAACTTGGCAGAATTAACGACTTAGAAATGAAAATATATGAAGATCTTCTACATAATATGCTAGAAGAATTAGAAGAACTTCCTAAGAAAGCTCCAGATATAATGGTATATTTAAAAGGTTCTTTCGAAACAGTTTTAAATAGAATAGCATTAAGAGGAAGAGAATTTGAAATTGATGAAAGCTTAAAGGAATATTATCACTTCCTATGGAAAGATTATGATGCGTGGGTAGAAAATTGTTACAAGGCATCAGAAGTTTTAATAATAGATATGGATAATATGGATGTAGTAAATAACGAAGCTGATAAAGAAAAGCTTATAGAGCTAGTAGAAGAAAAACTTAGAGAAGTTAGAGCTATTGAAGAAATTGCATAGTAGTAGCTTATAGAAAAGTAGAGCAACAAAATAGGTTGCTCTACTTTTTTTAGGATAATAACTAATACCTATATATAACATGTATTTTGTTAGAAAAATTTAAGTAATAGAATGAGATTTTTGTAAGTTTTTAAATGTAAGATATTAATATTAGGATATAGAATTGAAATAAATAAGAAAATGATAAAGTTAATAAGAGGAGTTATTTTGAAAGATAATCTTAAAAGTAAATTGGAACTAAAGATTAAAAAAGTATGGATTCTCATTGTAGGAATATTGAATATTATTACCTCTTTATGCTTAAATTTTAATGAGTTTTTAATGGGAGGACCAGTAAAGTTTAAAAATATAATAGTATCAATAGTATATATACTATTTTGGCCTGCAATTATTTTACTAGCAAATTGGTTGAAAAGTAAGAAGTTATTAAAAATATTTTTAGGATTTTGGATACTTGATTTAATATTAATAGTATTAATGATAATTATATCAAAGTTAGATATTTATCTTTCATTAATTATACCATTTATATTACTTTGCTTTGGCCCAATGTATGGATTAGATGGATTAGATAAATTTAGTAGTGTCATAAGAACTATAATTTCTATTTTTAGTTGTGTATTTATTTATTATTTAATAAAAAGGAAAAATGCGAAGTAAAGAAATTAGAAAGATATATACTAACAGGACATATTCTTATGGATATTTAGATAAGGCTTATAAAAGAGATATTAATTTAAAGTAGCTTTTTTATAGTAAAGATTTTAAAAATATTAAATATTTAGTTTTATGCATATTTAAATAATAGATAAAAAAATCTCATTAAAAACTCTTTTAAGTAAGGAAAATCAATAACTTAAAATGGGCTCGCGTTTCGCGAGCCCATTAGAAAAGTAATAAGAAAGTGTAAAGGGAGTCGCGTTACGCGACGTCCTTAATAAAAGTAAGCTATTAACTTTTGAGTAAATAGTTCTCTGTGATTTCTCTTTTTTATGTTATAATTATAGCAATTTGTGATTATTTAAAGATACTGGCTTTGAACAGAAATAAAAATACATTTAGTGAGGAGGAATTAATAATAGATTATATATAAGTTGTAATAAATATCAGACATTTATATAATTATACTTATAATTGATGGTATTTAAGTAAAGTAATTATTTTACCAACTTATATAAAAATTCAAATAATTATATGCTTTCAATTTTGCTAATTTACTTAGATAAGAATATTAACTTTTAATTATATAACACTAAAGTGATGAAGAGAATTAATTGAAACATATATATATTGAAATTTATTATTAAAGTATTTATGAGAAATCTGAATGAAATAAAAGAAAGAATAAGCAAAGAAAGTTACGAAGTAATAAATAATGAAATAGATAGGGATTTATTTAAATATCTAGTAGAAGATATTTTAGAAAATTATAAAGCTTTTGATAAGGGACATGGTATAAATCATATAGCAACTGTAATAGATTCATCAATTAAATTGTCAAAATATTTCCCAGTAAATAAAAATATGGTATTAACTATTGCAATATATCATGATTTAGGAATGAGTATAGATAGAAAAACTCATCAAATACATTCAAGGGATATGCTTATAAATGATAGTAATCTAAAAAAATGGTTTACCAAAGAAGAACTTATATTAATGGGGGAAGCATGTGAAGATCATAGGGCATCAAATGCTCATAAGCCAAGAAGTATATATGGATATATAGTTTCAGATGCTGATAGAACAACAGATATATATGATATGATAGAAAGATGCTATAACTTTTCAAGAAAGAATTACAATGATTTGAATGAAGAAGAGACATATAGAAGGGTTTATTCACATCTAGTAGAAAAGTATGGTGAAGGTGGTTATGCTAAGTTCTATTTAGAAGAAAGTAAAGAAGTAATAATGAAGCCTTACATAGAAGCACAAGAAATTTTAAAAAAAGAGGAGAATTTCAAGGTTTATTACAATAAAATTGTATTTAATTAGAATTTTTATAAAAATATGAAGATTTTAAAGATATTTTTTGAGAATTAACGTAGGTTTAAGCCTACGTTTTTTTTTATGGATTTTCATTTTAAAAAAATAGGAGTATTATATAATGATTAAATGTAATAGATAGACTAGGAGATGAACGATATGAAGATAAAAAAAGAGTGGGCTATACTTCTTACAGTATTACCTATGACTTTTATGACTACTCTTGATAGTAGTATTGTAAATGTAGCGCTACCAACAATGGCTAGAGATCTTGGTACAACGATGGCTGGTATTGAATGGGTTGTTACAAGTTATTTAATAACAATATGTGCAACTATTCTTTTATTTGGTAGACTTGGAGATATAATTGGAAAAAGTAAAGTATTTAAAATTGGAATAGGAGTTTTTACTTTAGGTTCACTTCTTTGTGGATTATCAAATAGCCTTATAATGCTTATTATATCTAGAATAATTCAAGCAATAGGTGCAGCAGCAGCAATGGCAACTAATCAAGGAATAATTACAGAAACATTTCCTCCTACAGAAAGAGGAAGAGCTCTTGGAATGACAGGAACAGCAGTAGCTTTAGGAACTATGGTAGGACCAACATTAGGTGGACTTATAGTATCAGTAGCACCTTGGGAATACATATTTTTAATAAACATACCTATAGGAATTTTAGTTTATATTGGTGTAGTAAAAGTATTAAACTTTGAAAAAGTTAAAGAAAAAGTTCCATTTGATATAAAAGGAACTATTTTATTTATGTTTGCAGTAATATTATTATTTACATCTATAAACTTTGGTCAAAGTTTAGGATATACTAACCCTATGATTATAGGCGTTCTTATACTTTCTTTAATATTATTGTTAATGTTTATAAAGATAGAGCAAAAGATACAAAGCCCTATGTTAGATATAAGTATATTTAAAAATAAGTTATTTTCATTAAGTATATTTTGTGGATTTACATCTTTTGTAGCCATAGGTGCAATAAATATAATTTTACCATTTTATTATCAAGATGTATTAAAGCTTAGTCCAAGTGCAGCAGGATTTATGATGACAGTTTCACCAATAATACTAGCTATTGTAGCTCCTATAAGTGGACATCTTTCAGATAAAATTGGAAGTGAAAAAATATCTGCTTTAGGATTAAGTATTTTAACAATAGGTGTATTTTGCTTAACTATATTTACAGAATTCACATCACTTATAGTTGTTGCAATATTTGTAGGATTATTATCTTTTGGAAGTGGAATTTTCCAATCACCAAATAATTCATTGATAATGTCAACTGTAGACAAAAATAAGCTTGGTATTGCTGGAAGTATAAATGGATTAGTAAGAAATTTAGGAACAACAACTGGAATAGCTCTTTCAACAAGCCTCTTATATAGTAGAATGAGTAGTAAAATTGGATATAAAGTTACAGGGTACATAGAAGGAAGAGCAGATGCTTTTATATATGGTATGAGATTTGTATTTGTTGGAATTGGATGTATTTGTTTAGTTGGAGCTATTTTAACATTACTTAGAGTTATAAATAAAAAACCGAAGCCATTAAGTTAATTGAATTTATAAACATAGTAGAAAGGTATAGAATTGAAAAAGTATTCTATACCTTTTTGAATATAAAAGTATTAAAATTTAGAAAAGGTTGTTTGCGAACGAGATAATGTTACTGCAATATGGTATTATAGTTATTATTTGCAAATATATTTGGTATAGATATTAAAATAATATTTTGAATATACCAGTGTTCTATAAAAATAACTAATAAATTTGGGGAAACAATACTACTATGAATTTTTATAGTATAAAAAGGGGGAAAAATGAAAATTAATCTTTTGAAAGACAAAAACTTTTCACTTCTAATATTTGGAAAAATAACATCTTTAATTGGGTCATATATGCAAAGTTTTGCATTATCACTATTTGTATTAAACACTACGGGATCAGCATCTAAATTTGCATCTATACTTTCTGTTGCTTTAATTCCAGAGCTAATATTATCACCATTTGCTGGAGTAATAGTTGATTGGTTTGATAGAAAGAAAATTTTAATTATTTTAGATTTAGTTAGTGGAGCAGTAGTAACAATTTTCGCTATCATGTATTTTATTACAGGGGAAATGCCATTAAGTTATATTTATATTTTAGTAATAACACTTTCTTTAATTTCTACTATAGATAATCCAACTCTTCAAACAATAATTCCTACCATAACAAAAAAGGAAGATTTAGTAGAAGCTAATGCTTTGAACTCACTTTTAATGTCTATTGGAAATGTAGTATCACCAGCTATTGCTGCAGTAGTTTATGGAGGTTTTGGATTAGAGGCTGTTTTTATAGTAAATTCAATTTCATTTTTTATTTCAGCGATTTCAGAAATCTTTTTAGTTATTCCTAAAAATATTAAGGAAAAAGGTAAGCTTTCTTTAAAGAGCTTTACTAGAGAATTTAAAGAAGGAATAGGCTTTATTAAAAAAAGAAAAGATATTATAAATATAATTAGTTTAGCAATGATTTTAAATTTTTCTTTTGGTGCTTTTACTATAGGAAGTATTTATATCAGTAAAAGTATCCTTAAAGTTTCAGATTTTCAATACGGGATAGTAGATTCTATTGGAGTAATAGGAATGATAGTTGCAACTTTTTTTGTAGGATGGCTTTCTAAAAAGAATTCTGTTGGAAAGAACATTTACAGCAGTTTGATGATATCGTCCATAGCTTTATCAGGATATGCTGTTGTAGCTTTTGATTCTTTAGTTTCAATAAGTGGTAGTAAAATATATTTATATTTATTAATGTTAATAGTAACTTTTACTATATGTTTATTTATAGCACTTGCAAATACATTTTTAAATACAAATTTTCAATATATTGTTCCATTAGATTTTATGGGAAGGGTATCGACAGTTATGGGAACTGGCTGTATGATTGCAATGCCATTAAGTAATATGATGTATGGATACCTTTTTGATAAAATAAGTGTGCCAATTATATTTTTAATTTCATCTGGAATAATGATATTAGCAGTGCTTTCATATAAAAGAAAATTGATTGCTATAACAATGGAAGAAGAAAAAGCAAAGTTAGTTGATATCGAGGAAATATAAAATTAAATGAGAATATAAAATGAAAAATACCAATAATTTTACTTAAAACTAAAATTATTAGTATTTTTTTCTATAATATGTATTGTTGTTAAGAAAATTTATAAATGATAAAATTTTATTGTATAAACTAAATAAGCAAATTTATTTGCTTATTTTTTTGGTTTATAAGGGGATATTTTGATATAAATACAATTTTAACAATTATATTTTGATGAGGGGGATTTGAGATGATAGATAAAAATAATGATATGTATTTAGCTTGGCTTAGTCATAGAGAAATTAAAAATTCTAATTATAAGGAATATTTAAAATGTATATTTGTAGATTACAAATCAAGTGATATTATAAAAAATTCTTTATTAGAGTTAGAAAAAGCATTAAAGCATGCTTATGATGAAAAGGTAACTCAAAGTTTATATGTAAATAAAAATGATATACAAGCTAGTAAGTATATAAAACTAGAAATTAAAAATATTAATACATTAAGAAAAAATGGCTATGAAATTAAACAAAACTTTTTAGAAGATAAGAGCTTTATAAGTGTTTCATCACCAGATGAAAGTGGAATTTTATATGGAGTATTTCATTTATTAAGACTATTAGAACAAAACATGGAATTTACTGAAGATCCTATAATAGAAAATCCAGAAAATGAACTAAGGCTTATAAATCAATGGGACAATATAGATGGAACAGTTGAAAGAGGCTTTGCTGGAAGTTCTATATTTTATGAAAGCGTAAGAAATAAAAATAAAATGAAGGAAATAATGAAGGTTATAGGTATACCTGCTAGTAGTGATTTAATAAGAGAAGCATTTAATGATGAATATAAACTTGCAGACGACTTAGATAGAATTAATGATTATGCTAGGCTTTTAGCATCTATAGGCGTTAATGGAATAGTTATAAATAATACTAATGTTCATAAAGAGGAAACTTATTTTATTGATAATAAAATAGATATGATAAAAATAGTTAGTGACATTATGAGTAAATGGGGAATTAAAATATATCTTAGTATTAATTTTGCTGCGCCTATAACTTTGAAAGCATTAGATACTTCAGATCCATTAGATACGGAAGTTATTAAATGGTGGGAAGAAAGAGTTAAACTTGTTTATGACAATATACCTAACTTGGGTGGGTTTATGGTGAAAGCTGATTCAGAAGGAAGAGCAGGACCCTTTACTTATGGAAGAAATCATGCTGATGGTGCAAATATGTTGGCAAAACCTTTAAAGTCATATGGAGGAATATTGATTTGGAGGTGTTTTGTATACAACTGCAAGCAAGATTGGCGTGATTATTCAACAGATAGAGCTAAAGCAGCTTTTGAATGTTTTGGTCCACTTGATGGAGAATTTTTAGATAATGTATATTTACAAATTAAAAATGGGCCTATGGATTTTCAAGTAAGGGAGCCTATTTCACCTTTATTTGGAGGAATGGATAATACAAATAAAATATTGGAACTTCAAATAACTCAAGAATATACAGGCCAACAGAAAGATGTTTGCTTTTTAGTTCCATGGTGGAAGGAAATTTTAGATTTTAAAACTTATGCAAACAATAGAGATTCAAGTGTTAAAGAAAGAATCAAAGGTGTGGCAGCTATATCTAATATTGGTAATGACTTAAACTGGACTGGAAATTTTTTAGCCCAAGCTAATCTTTATGGATATGGGAGATTAATCTGGAATAGTAAAATAACAAGTGAAGAAATAGTAAATGAATGGATTAATCTTACTTTTGGAAATAATGAAATAGTATTAAGGAATATTAAATTTATACTATTAAATTCATGGAAAAGCTATGAGAATTATACATCACCTTTAGGAATTGGATGGATGGTTTCACCAGGGCATCATTATGGGCCTGATATTGATGGATATGAATATTCTCCATGGGGAACCTATAATAGAGCAGATTGTAATGGTATAGGAATAGATAGAACGATAAAAAATGGGACAAGATATATAGAACAATATAAATCACCATTAAAAGAAATATATGAGGATATAAATAGATGTCCAGATGAATTATTATTATTTTTCCATAATGTTAAATACACTCATTTATTGAAAAGTGGAAAAACAGTAATTCAGCATATATATGATTCACATTTTGAAGGTTATGATTTAGTAGAAAAATTTATAGATAAACTAGATGAAATAAAGGAACTTATAAATGAAGATATATATTTACATCTTAAACTGAAGTTTAATGAGCAATTAGAAAATGCTAGAGAATGGAGGGATAGAGTTAATACTTATTTTTATAGAATGTCAGGAATAAGTGATGATAAAAATAGAAAAATATATTAATCTATAATTTGTGGTATTTTTTACTATAATTTGGAAGGTTGTTATTTAAAGGGTAAATGATAAAATTTAATTAATAGATTTAAGTCTTAAAAATAATTGTGTGCACGCAATGTAAACGAAAACAATGTGAGGGGATTTGAATAATGAGAACTAAAAAGTTATTAAGTTTGGTTTTAACTTCAATGGTAGCTTTAAGTATTTTTACTGGATGTTCTAGCAAAGGGTCAGATGAAAATTCAAATGTTAATAAGGATGGAATAAAAGAATTTAGTGCTTTTTATGCAACAGCAGGTAAAGAAGTTCCAGATAATAGGCTTAAAAAGGCTATAGCAGAGAAAATAGGAGCTAAAATTACTGAAACATGGCTTACAGGTCAAACTGCAAAGGAAAGAATAGGTGTAATGATAGCTGGTGGAGAGTATCCAGATTTTATTGATGGTGGAGATGGAACACAAGCTTTAGTTGATGCAGGTGCTTTAGTAGCTCTAGATGAATATATAGATAAATATCCTAATATAAAGAATCTATGGTCAGAAAGTGACTGGGATAAAGTAAGAAAAGAAGATGGACATATTTATTATATACCTCAATTTGGTAATATAAAAGGAAAGGATATGCAAACTAAGCACAATGATGAAGCCTTCTGGATTCAAAAAGCAGTGCTAAAGTGGGCTAATTATCCTACAATTAAGACTGTTGATGAGTACTTTGATTTAATTGAAAAATATAAAGCAGCAAATCCAGAAATAAATGGACAACCTACTATTGGATTTGAAATATTATCAGACGACTGGAGATATTTCTGTTTAGAAAATCCACCTCTATTCTTAGCAGGATATCCTAATGATGGTAAAGCTGCTATAGATCCAAAACCTGGTGATGGTACATCTATAGATGTAAACAAAATAACTGTAAAGAGTTATGATACTTTACCAGAAGCAAAAAAATATTTTGAAAAGCTTAATGAAATGTTTAATAAAGGAATAATAGATCCAGAAACATTTACATCATCTTATGACCAATATGTTTCTAAACTTTCAACAGGTAGAGTTTTAGGAATGGTAGATCAAGGATGGCAATTCCTAACTGCTGAAGCATCATTAGTACAACAAGGATTAGACGAAAGAACTTATGTACCTCTAGGATTAACTTTAGATCCAAACGTAACATCTAATTACAGAAATAGATCAGCAATAAATGCTGGTGGTGGACTTGGAATATCAGTAAACTGTAAAGATGTTGAAGGTGCTTTACAAGCAGTTAATGATTTACTAAGTGATGAAGTAATGATATTAAGATATTGGGGAGAAAAAGATGTAGATTATAAGGTTGGAGATGACGGATTATTCTACAGAACAGAAGAACAAAGAGAAAATAATAGAAATCAAGATTGGGTTAATGAAAATTTATGCATGTACACATATATGCCACAATTTAAAGGATTATTAGAGGATGGAAAGAATTCAGTAATACCAAGCGAACAACCAAAAGAATTCTATGATTCTTTAAAACCAGTAGATAAAGAAATATTAGATGCTTATGGATTTAAAAAGTTTACAGACTTTATGCCAGAACCTGCTGAAAAGAATCAACCTTGGTTCCCAATTTACTCCTTTGCAGGTACTTTAACAGCGGAAACACCTGCTGGAATAGCAATGCAAAAAATGGATGAAATAAAGAAACAATGGCTTCCAAAGGTAGTTATGAGTGGAACAAGTGATTTTGAATCAACTTGGAATGAATATCAAACTACTTTAACAACTCAAGCTGATGTAAAAGCTTATGAAGAAGCATTAGCTAAAGAAGCTAAGAGAAGAGCAGAATTATTTAATAAATAAAAAATAGGGGAAGTATAAAAGCTTCCCCCTTATTTGAAATTAAGAAAATTAAGAAGGAGAGTTTTGGGATGCAATTAGAACTTAAAAAACCAACTTTAAATGTAGAAAAAAAACCTAACAAAAGTTTATGGAATACAATAAAGAAACAGAAAAGTCTAGTTTTAATGTCAATTCCATTTATAATATATGTATTTATTTTTTGCTATGCTCCTCTTGTCGGATGGGTAATGGCATTTCAAAATTTTAAGCCTGCAAAAGGCCTTTTTAATCAAGTATGGGTTGGATTAGATCAATTTAAATTTTTATTTGCAGACCCTACTTTTTTAAAAGTAATAAGAAATACTTTAGCTATGAGCTTAATAAACTTAACGTTAAGTTTTGTTTGTTCCATAGGATTTGCTTTACTACTAAATGAAGTGAAGAATATGTTGGCCAAAAAATTTGTGCAAACAGTATCATATTTACCACATTTCTTATCATGGATAATAGTAACAGGAATTGTTGCTGAAGTTTTATCACCTGAAACAGGAATAATTAATCAATTATTAGTTTGGTTTAATGTATTAGAAAAACCTATTAATTTCTTTGCAGAAACTAAGTATTTCTGGGGAATAGTAGGCGCAGCTAATGTATGGAAGGAAGTAGGTTGGGGAAGTATAATTTACTTATCTGCCATAACTTCTATAAACCCTGACTTATATGAAGCAGCAGAAATAGATGGAGCAGGAAGATTTCAAAAGATGCTACATGTAACCTTACCAGGAATAAAACCTACGATTTTTATATTATTACTGATAAATATAGGAAATATATTAAATGCTGGATTTGAAGTTCAATATTTATTAGGAAATGGTTTAATACAAGAAGTATCACAAACTATAGATATTTTTGTTCTAAAGTATGGAATAAGCCTAGGAAATTATTCTTTGGCAACAGCAGCTGGTATATTTAAAAGTGTAATAAGTATAGTCTTAATATTCTTAGCTAATAAGTTTGCAAAATCAATGGGCGAAGAAAGATTATTCTAAGGGGGAGGATTTATGTTAAATATAAATTTAAAGAGGAAAAGCAAGAGTGATATAATTTTCAATATAATTTTATTCATATTTATGATTTTTTTCGTAGTAGTAACTTTATATCCAATATTAAATACTCTAGCCATATCTTTTAATGATGGAATAGACTCAGTAAGAGGCGGTGTATATCTATGGCCTAGAATGTTTACATTAAAAAATTATCAAACTGTCTTTAGAAATAATAACTTAATGCAAGCAGCATTTATTTCAGTTTCAAGAACAGTAATTGCAACTGTTGTACAAGTATTTTTAACAGCTATGTTAGCTTATGTTTTAAGTAGAAAGGATTTTGTATTTAAAAAGCAAATATCATTTATTTATGTGTTAACTATGTATGTTAATGGAGGAATGATTCCAAATTATATTTTAATTAAAGAATTAGGTTTATTAAATAACTTTTTAGTTTATATTTTACCTGGACTAGTTAGTGCTTTTAATATGATAGTAATTAGAACATATATAAACGGATTACCTGAGAGTTTAATAGAATCAGCCAAAATTGATGGAGCTGGAGAACTTAGAATTTTTATGCAAATAATACTTCCATTATGTAAACCAGTTCTTGCAACAGTAGCTTTATTTATAGCAGTAGGTCAATGGAATTCTTGGTTTGATGCTATGTTATATGCTTCCGGAAACCCTAAACTTACAACCTTGCAATATGAATTAATGAAACTTTTATCATCATCAACACAACAAGGTGGAACTGGAACAGCTGAAATGGTGAAAAATGCAGGTAATTTAGTAACTCCAAAATCTCTTCGTGCTGCAATAACAATTGTTACAGCCTTTCCAATAGTATGTTTATATCCATTTTTACAAAAATACTTTGTATCTGGTTTAACTATTGGAGGTGTTAAGGAATAATGAGTATTAAAAATGAATATACAAATTTATTTTTAGAATATGGTTACTCTTCAAATGAAATAGAAAGAAGATTAGATGAAATATATCAAACAATTTTTTATGATGAAGAAGAAAAATTTTATCATATTTTAGATGAGAATACAGCTTGTTTTATTGATACTGGAAATAATGATGCAAGAACAGAAGGAATGTCCTATGCAATGATGATGTGTGTCCAAAGAGATATGAAAAATGAATTTAATTCATTATGGAATTTCTCTAAAAAATATATGTATCTTGAAGAGGGTATTAATGCAGGGTACTTTGCATGGTCAGTAAGCCCAGAAGGAGTTAAGTATTCAGACGGACCAGCTCCAGATGGAGAAGAATATTTTGCAATGGCATTATTTTTTGCTTCTCATAGATGGGGAGATGGCGAAGGAATATATAATTACTCAAAAGAAGCAAAAGATTTATTGTATACATGTATTCATAAAGGTGAAAATAATGATGGGTATCCTATGTGGGAGCCAAATAATAAATTAATAAAATTCGTTCCAGGGTGTAATTTTACTGATCCATCATATCACTTACCTCATTTTTATGAATTATTTTCCCTTTGGTGTTATGAAGAAGATAAAGAGTTTTGGCAGGAAGCTGCAAAGAATAGTAGAGAGTATTTGAAAAAAGCATGTCATCCTGTTACTGGTTTAGCACCAGAATATGCTCATTATAATGGTGATCCATTTAGAAGAGATAATAGAGAAAGATATTATAGTGATGCATATAGGGTTGCTGCTAATTTAGGGCTAGATTATGAATGGTTTAAAGCATCAGAGTGGGAAAGTGATTGTGCTGATAATATTCAAAGATTTTTTTGTGAAACAGTAAAAGGAAAAGAAGACTTAATATATGAAATAGATGGAACAATCATAAATGAAAAAGCGCTTCATCCAGTTGCTATTATTGCAACAAATGCAATGGCATCTTTAGCAAGTAAAGGTAAATATAAAAAAGAATGTGTAGATAAGTTCTGGAATACTCCATTAAGAAAGGGAGAAAGAAGATATTATGATAATTGTCTATATTTATTTGCCTTTTTAGCTTTAAGTGGAAATTATAAAATTTGGTGATAAATAAAAGTGAGGTTATGAAATGAGCACATTAATGAAAAATCCAATACTAAAAGGATTTTATCCAGATCCATCAATATGCGTAGTTGAAGAGGATTTTTATCTTGTTAATTCTACTTTTGCTTATTTCCCTGGAGTTCCAATTTTTCATAGCAAGGATTTAGTCAATTGGAATCAAATAGGTAATGTTCTTGATAGAAATTCTCAAGTAAACTTAAATGATATAGAGCATTCACAAGGTATTTATGCTCCTACTATACGTTACAATAATGGAACATATTATTTAATAACAACTAATGTTACTCGTGGAGGAAATTTTATTGTAACTTCTCAAAATCCAAGTGGTCCATGGTCAGATCCATATATAATCGAGGGTGCAGAGGGGATCGATCCGAGTTTATTTTTTGATGAAGATGGAAGAGCCTATTATATTGGAACTAGACCTAATAGAAAAGGTGTAAAATACAATGGCGATTGGTATATATGGATTCAAGAAATAGATTTAATAAATATGAAGTTAGTTGGAGAAAGCCACGATGTGTGGAATGGGGCAATGAAAAATGTTATTTGGCCTGAAGGACCGCACTTATATAAAAAAGATGGATATTATTATTTAATGATAGCAGAAGGTGGAACAGGTCCAGATCATTGTATTACTATTGCAAGAAGTAAATTTATCTATGGAGAATATGAAAATAACCCTAGAAATCCAATAATTACTCATAGACATTTAGGAAAAGACTATCCTATTAAACATGTTGGACATGGGGATTTAGTAAGAACAAAAGATGATGAATGGTTTATTGTAATGCTTGCTAGTCGACAAGTTGATGGGCACTGTAATTTGGGAAGAGAAACATTTTTGGCTAAAGTAGATTGGGAAGATGGATGGCCAATTATTAATAAAGGAAAAGGTATACTACAATTAGAGCAAGAAATTCCAACAAATGAATTTAAAATAGAAGATAAAGAAAAGTGTTATCATTTTTATGGAGATAGGTTAGACCATAGATTTTTATTTTTAAGAAATCCAAGCAATAATTTATATTCCTTAACAGAACGAAAAGGTGCATTAAGACTGTATTTAAAAGAAGAAAATCTAAATGACTTAGGAAATCCTGCTTATATAGGATTAAGGCAAGAAGAATATAAGTTCTTAGCATCAACGATGATTGAATTTGAACCTAAAAATGAACATGAAAGTGCAGGGTTAGCAATAATTCAAAGTAATAATTATAATTTGAGATTTGAGTATTCTATAGTAAATAAAGATAAAGTACTTAGAATCATTGCACTTAAAGATGGGAAAGAAGAAGTAGTTAAGCAAGTTTTTTTAGACAGTGAGAATGTGTTTCTTAAAATCATTGGTAGAGACCTAAAATTAGATTTTTATTATAGCAACGATGGCATTAAATATTATTTATTAGAAGAAGGTTTTGATATTAGATATTTAAGTACAGAAGTAGCAGGTGGGTTCGTTGGCTGTACTATAGGTATGTTTGCTACAAGTAATGGTGTTAAAAGTAAAAACTACGCTGATTTTTTATGGTTTGAATATAATAATATTTAATTATGAAAGGATATAAAGATATGAATGGTATTAGATTATCTAGCATATTAAGCGATGGAATGGTTCTTCAACGTGGAGATAAAACTAAAGTTTGTGGGAAAGCAGATAATAATATAAAAGTAGAAATAGAGTTTTTAAATGAAATATATGAAACAATTTCAGATAATGAAGGAAATTGGTCAGTTTTATTAAGGCATTTGGAGGCTGGCGGACCTTATAATATGACGATAAGAGGAAATGAAGAATTAATAATTAAAGATATTTTAATTGGAGATGTCTGGGTATGTAGTGGACAATCTAATATGGAATTGCAAATAGAAAGAATATTAGAACTATACGAAGATGAAGTTTTGGAATATTCAAATAGCAATATAAGACAATTCTTTGCAAGCAAAAATTATAATTTTGAAGGACCACAAGAGAATTTAGAATATGGTTTTTGGAAAACTTTGAACCAAGAAACAGCACTAGAGTTTAGTGCTGTTGGGTATTTTTTTGCAAAAGAATTATATGAAAGATACAAAGTACCTATAGGTCTAATTGCAACAGCAATTGGTGGAACACCAATAGAATCTTGGATTAGTGAAGAAAGCTTAAAAAATTTAAATAGATTTGACGAGATAATTTCAAATTGCAAAAATAAACAATATGTATTAAGTAAACAAAAAGATGATGATGATAGAATTAATAAGTGGTATAAGGATTTAGATTTAAATGATAATGGATTAATAAATAAATGGTATTCAAAAGACATAGATGATTCATTATGGGAAGAGTTTGTTATTCCGGGTATGTGGAGAGATACTTCTTTAGATAAAGTAAATGGAGCAGTTTGGTTTAGAAAAGAATTCTTTTTACCTAAGCATTTAAGCAATTATGATGCTAAACTATATCTAGGAACTATCATAGATAGTGATCAAGCATATGTAAATGGAGTATTAGTTGGTAGAACAGAGTACAGATATCCTCCAAGAAAATATTTAATAAATAATGAAGTACTTAAAGAAGGAAAAAATGTTATATCCATAAGAGTTATAAGCAATACAGCTATAGGCGGTTTTATAACAGATAAACCTTATAAATTAGTGTTTGATAATGAAGAAATTGACTTATCTGGTGGATGGAAATATAAAATAGGATGTGAAATGAATAGTATTTCTGATAGAACTCATTTCGAATATATGCCTACAGGGTTATATAATTCAGTTATTTATCCTTTAAAGAATTATGCTATAGCTGGTGCAATATGGTACCAAGGAGAGTCGAATACAGGGTATCCAGATGATTATGAAGAGTTATTTGAAATACTAGTAAAAGAATGGAGAAATAATTGGAATATAGGTGATTTCCCATTTTTATATGTTCAACTTGCAAATTATTCTGAGCCATCTGATGTTGGAAAGCATGATGATTGGGCAAAGTTGAGGGAAGCACAAAGAAGATCGCTAAAAATAAAAAATACTGGAATGGCTGTTTCAATAGATATTGGAGAAAATAATGAGCTACATCCATTTAATAAAAAAGAAGTAGCTAGAAGATTAGCATTATTAGCAATTAATAAATTATATGAGGAAGATATAGTATGTAATGGCCCTTTATATAAGGAAAAAAAGTCAAATGGAAGTAAAATAAATATATACTTTAATAATGATGGAAGTCAGTTATTAAATTTAAGGGGTGATTTGAAGAATTTCGAGATATGTGGAGAAGATAAAAGATATTACAAAGCAAATGCTGAGATAAAAGGAGATTATATAGAGGTTTGGAGTAAAGCGGTGTATGATCCTAAAGATGTAAGATATGCATGGGAAAATGGGCCTAAAGATATAAATCTTTATAACAAGGAAGGGTTACCAGCTTCACCATTTACTACTGAAGAGAACTTTTAATTTGTTTTTATGCTTAGAATATTACTGAAAATAATTGACTTATGGTATAAGGATAAAGGTTAAAGAGATGAAAATAAAATATTTATTAAATAACTGTAGTATCAAATCTAAATTATTAATTATATTTATTTTTTGTGTATTAATTCCTGTTATTATTACTAATAGTTTAATGTTATATACAGTTAGAAATAATGAGGAAAAGGAGCAGAAAATTAATATTGATCATGTAATCGATAGAGTAACTTATAATTTAAATGGTGTTATAGCAGAATGTATGATGCTTAGTAATCATATAAATTCGGATGAAGATTTAAATACTATAATATCAACTGAATATAAGTTACCAGTCGATTACTATGATAAATATTTTGATCTTTTAAGAAATACAGCAATAAAGGATTATTATAATCCTCAACATATATATAGAATTAATATTTATGTTGAAAACGATAGCATAATTAATAGTGCAAATATTTTTAAACTGACATCAGAAGTAAAAAATAAAGAATGGTACAAACAGTATAGAAATAATAATGAAAGTACAACTATTACAGTTGAATATGATGCAGATAGAAAATTATTTGCAGATAATATTCCTTGTAGAAATATAAGTGTTGTAAGAAAGTTGGACTATTTCAAAGATGGAAGAGAAAAAATAGTAAAAATAGATATAAATTATGATGCTTTACTAGGTAATATATTAAACGAGCAAATGAATGAAGGTTTATATATAGTAAATAATGATTTAATACTATTATCTAATAAAGGAATATATTCTCCAAAAGAAGATTTTAAAAAAATGGATATAATAAATACAAATAATATTTTAGTACATGAAAAATTAAAATTAAATGAATCAAAAAATGATTGGAAAATAATTTTTACTGAAGAAGATGAATCTATATTCATAAACTTAAAAGATTCGGGAAAATTATTTATTAGCTTAATTATATTTAATTTAGTATTGCCAACTATAATAATCAGTTTAATATCAAAATCATTAGGAAATAGAGTTAAATTGATAAATACTTATTTAGGTAAAGTGAAAAATGAAGAGTTTTACGTAATAGATAGTGTTGAAGGAAACGATGAAATTGGAAGCTTAATAAAAAGTTATAACTTAATGGTTTTGAAAATTAAGGAGTTAATTGAAGTAGTTTTTAAAGAAGATGCAGAGAAAAAAATCCTACAATTAGCTAAAAAGCAAGCTGAACTTAATGCATTGCAAAGTCAAATTAATCCTCATTTTATGTTTAATACTTTAGAAACGATAAGAATGAGAAGCCTTATAAAAAAGGAAGATGAAACTGCAGAGATAATTGAGAAGCTTTCTATGCTTCTTAGAAGAACGATAAATTGGGGTAATGATAATATTACAATTGAAGAAGAAATGATGTTTGTTAATAACTATATTGACATTCAAAGATATAGATTTGGAGAAAAGTTATCCTATAATTGCTATATTATGGAGGATTGTAAGAAGTATAAAATACCAAAGTTATCATTATTAACATTTGTTGAGAATTCATGTGTTCATGGAATAGAGAGAATATCTTATAATGCAGGTGTTAGTGTTTCTATTTTTAAAGACGAGAAATATCTATACATGGAAATTTCTGATACTGGCGAGGGAATGTCTGAAGATTTATTACAAAGAATAAGAAAACGTATAGAAGAATTTAAATTTGATTCAATAAGTGAAGAAAAGAGTATAGGTATTTTTAATGCATATATGAGAATGAAAATGTACTTTAATAATAACATGTATTTTGAGATAGAGAGTGCAGAGCAAGAAGGAACAGATATTACAATAAAGATATCTATGGAGGAATTTTGAAGAGGAGAGAAAATTTATGATTAAAACTTTAATAGTAGATGATGAACCATTTATAAGGCAGGGGCTACGGGTTTTAATTGATTGGTCAAAATATGGATATGAAGTTGTAGATGAATCTGAAAATGGATTAAATGCTATAGAAAAAATAAAAGAAAAAGAAATAGATTTGGTAATTACAGATATAAAGATGCCTAAAATGGACGGACTTGAACTTATAGAGTATGTCTCTAAAAATATAAAAAGAGAAATAAATTTTATAGTTTTAAGTGGATTTTGCGAGTTTGAATATGCTAGAAAAGCAATAAAATATAATGTAGAGGATTATATTTTAAAGCCAATACAAAGAGACGAGCTTATAAATTCTTTAGGGAAGATAAGGGAAAGATATGTTAGGATACTTCTTGAAAAAGAAGAAAAAGAAAATAATGAAAAGCTTATTTATGATAAATATATAAGTGAGTTAATTGCAGGAAGATATGATAAGAATAGTTTAAATTATATAAAGAAAAGATTTAATCCTAGAAGTGAGATTAGATATATAAATATAGAAGTTAACTATAATTATGGTAAGTATTTAAATATTTCACATGAAGAAAAGAGACTTGGACAACACAACTTATATAAAAAAATTAAAGAGTGGTTAGGTAAAGATTGGTATAATGTTATATTTGATGTAACGAATGAAAAGGATTGTTATGATATTGGATTAATTTATGAAAATAGATTATCAAGAGAAAAATGTATTACTGAGAAAGAATATATATCAGAGTTTATAAATTATATAAAAGAAGGGTATAAGTACGATTTTTTCATTTATATAGGACAAAAGGTTAGAAATATTGAAGAACTTGAAATATCATATAAATCATCTATTATAGCAAAAATGTTATCTAATTTTTCAATAGATAATAAAATATTATATTATGATGACGTAATGAATAATCCGAAAACGTATACTATTGAAAAAAGATACATGGATGATTTAATTAAAGCAATTGAAGAAAATGATACAGAAGAGATTATGAGGTGCATAGATAAGTTTTACAATAGTTTTAAAAATCATTTTATAGACTTAGAGATGATAACAATTAATATTAATTATTTATTATTTAACCTTATTAATATAGCAAAAAACATTGATGAAAATGTTGATCAAGAAAAGATAGTTCAATATATAAGTCTAGGAGTATTTAAGGAAAATATGAGTAGGGGAAGTGCTAAGCACTTAAAGAAGTTTTCATTAGAATTTTCGAATTATTTAGTTCAACTTAGACAAAGTAATTCTCAAGGAATATTAAATCATATAAATAAGGAAATATCAGAGCATTATATGGAAAAGTTAAGCTTAAAATCATTAGGCGAAAAATATTATATTAACAGTGCATATTTAGGACAAGTATTTAAAAAGCAATATAACATGTCATTTAAGGATTATTTAAATTCATATAGAGTTGATGTAGCAGAAGAGTTACTAATAAATAGTGATGAGAAGATATATAAAATTGCAGAGCAAGTAGGATATAACAATACAGATTATTTTATAAATAAATTTGTACAATTGAAAGGAAAGACTCCATTACAGTATAGGAAAAAGAATAAGGCTTAGCACAAATTTAGATTATATAGAAAATCTATCTTATAAATACCTCTCAATATAAATTATAGTAAATATTATTGTTAAATGTTTACAAGAACATATAAATTTATATATAAAAGATAAATATTTAAATTTTTATTTGAAATTTCTAATGATAATATAGGAGTGTAAAATAAATAATAAAAATTTATGGGGGTATTGATGAATGAATAAAAAATTAAAGAAAATGGTATCTGCTGTAGCAACTCTATTTATTGTTTCAACTTTGATGATTGGATGTAATAGTTCAGGTGATTCAGCAAAAGATAATGGAAAAACAGAAAAAACAAAACTGACATTATGGCAAATTCAAACAGCAGAAGCTAAAAATGTTATACATCGTGCTGTAGATAGATTTACGAAGGAAAATCCTCAATATGAAGTAGAAATAGTTGATATGAGCAATGATTCGTATAAACAAAAATTAGCTATGGCTATGAGTTCAAATCAAATTCCAGACATATTTATTAACTGGGGAGGAGCCACATTAATAGATTATGTAGACTCTAACTTGGTAGCTGATTTAACAGAATATATGAATAAAGATGATTATAAGGATAAATTTCTTAATGCAGCAATAGAACAATGCTCAGTTAATGGAAAGATATATGCAGTACCAGTTGAGGGAGTATCTGTTGCAGGTTTCTATTATAATAAAGAAATTTTTGAAAAGTATGGATTACAGGAGCCTAAGACATTAAGTGAATTAGAAGTTATCTGTGGCAAGTTAAAAGAAAATGGGGTAGCTCCTTTTGCATTAGCTAATGCAACTAAATGGACTGGATCTATGTATTACATGTATTTAGTAGCTAGGCATGGTGGATTAGAGCCATTTGCTGATGCAGTTTCAGGGAAGGGATCATTTGAAAACGATTCATTTGAGTATACTGGAGATAAGATACAAGAATGGGTGCAAAAAGGATACTTCAATGATGGATTTAATGGGATGGATGATGATAGCGGACAAGCGAGACAATTATTATATAAAGGGGAAGCAGCTATGGAGTTAATGGGATCATGGTTTACGTCTACTGTTTTAGGTGAAAATCCAGATTTCAAAGATAAGCTTGGATTTTTCCCATTCCCAGCTATAGAAGATTCGAAAGCAGATCAAACAATAATGGCAGGTATTATTGGAGATAATTTATATTCAGTATCACAAAATTGTAAAGATAAAGAAGGAGCATTTAAGGTAATTCAAAGTTTATTAGATGATCAAGCAGTACAAGATCGTAAGAATTTAGGTAGAATAGGGGTATTCAAAGATTTTAAGCCTGAAGATCCATTAACTCAAAAGATTTTTGATGCAGTAGGAAATGCATCAGGAGTTCAATTATGGTATGATCAATATTTACCAGCAGAAGTTGCAGAAGTTCATAAATCAACATCACAAGAAGTTTTTGGATTAACAAAGACACCGAAGGAAGCAAATAAAGAGTTACAAGAAGCTATGAAAGCATATAACGAAAAAAATAAATAGTAATATTAGTAAAAGGGCTATTACATAGGCATTATATTTTGAAATTATTTTATAAAATGAATGTTTGTAATAGCCTATAAATTAATATAAAGGAGAGAATAATATGCAAGTTAAGGTTAGTAGCTTAGCAAAAAAACGTGCTTCATCAACTAAAAGAGCAACAATCATATTTTTAGTCCCAGCATGCATATTTCTTCTAGTATTTATAGTATATCCAATAATTTATTCTATTAGATTAAGTACATTTGAATGGAATGGAATTGGTTTAAATAAAGTATTTATAGGATTAGGAAACTGGAAGGAACTATTAAGTGATGCTGTTTTTAGAAAGGCATTACTTAATAATATAGTGATAATGGTATTATCTATAATGATTCAATTGCCCATTGGAATGCTTCTTGCAACTTTTTTAGATTTTGGAGGAAGAAAGTTAAATATATTTAAAGTAATTTGGTTTATACCAATGCTTATGTCTTCTGTTGCTATTGGATATTTATTTAGATACGCATTAGATGCTAATACTGGGATAATTACTGGAATTTCAAAGTTTTTAGGGGGAGGATCAATAGATTTATTAGGTAATCCTAAAACTGCATTGTTAACAATCACGGTTGCAATATGTTGGCAGTTTATTCCGTTTTATATGATTTATTTTTTAGCTTCATATACTAATATTCCTTCAGATTTATATGAAGCAGCAATTATAGATGGAGCTACAAAAAGTCAATATTTTTGGAAAGTAGCATTGCCAATAATGAAACCAGCTATAAAAAGTGCAATTGTACTATCTATGGTTGGATCACTAAAATATTTTGATTTAATTTATGTTATGACAGGTGGAGGTCCAGGATCATCATCTGAATTAATGGCAACGTATATGTATAAAAATGCTTTTGCATCACAAAGAATGGGATATGGTTCTACAATTGCAACAGGAATGTTCATTATTATAACGGTGATATCGTTATTTACAATTAAAGTATTAAATAGGGAGGAAGAATTGTGATTGCTATAAGAAAAAAACTAACAATAAAGACTATTTCAATAAAATGTTTTATTGGTGTATTAGTAATAATATGGATGTCAATTACTATTATTCCTTTTCTATTTATGTTACTTGCAGGATTTAAGGAACAGTTTGAATTGCTTATGGGTAATGTTTTTGATTTTCCTAAAGGCTTATTTTTAAATAATTATATTGAAGTTTTTAAGGGCAATATTTTTATATATTTTAAAAATAGTATAATAGTTCTAATAGTATCTCTTGTAATATTACTTATTTTAAGTGCATGTGCATCATACCCTTTATCAAGATTTAGATTTAAGCTAAGAAAGCCTGTATATTCAACGATAGTAGCGTTGATGTCAGTACCTGTTCATGTAACATTACTTCCTATATTTATAATGACAACTAAAATAGGTTTATATGATAGTATTTGGGCATTAGTAGGACCATATGTAGCTTTTAATTTGCCTATTTCAATTTTTATTCTAGTTACATTTATGAAGGAAATTCCTAAAGAGCTTGAGGAAGCAGCTGAAATAGATGGGTGTAATAAGTATAGAATTTTCTTTAATATTATTTTACCACTAACAAAGCCTGGGTTAGCTACTTTAGCAATTTACAATGGAGTTAGTATATGGAATGAGTTTAGTTTTGCTTTAACTCTAACACAGTCATTGCAAAATAGAACGTTACCTCTATCAATATGGGAATATCAAGGACAATATACAATGAATGTACCTATGATTATGGCTGTGCTTACAATTTCTATGCTACCAATGCTAATTGTATTTATATTTGGACAAGATAAGTTGATTAAAGGAATGATGGCAGGAGCGGTGAAAGGTTAGAAATTTAAGAAGAATTTAGAGATGATAGAATTATGAAAAATTTGATAATTAAATTTATATATAAATTTAATACAAGAAAGTTTAATTATAAAGTTACTATAGTCTTTATTTTTTCAATTTTATTAACTAATGCATTGATAATTTTTACAGTATATCAGTTAGCTGGTAAGGAAATAACAGAGAAATCAAGTGCATTTGTTAAGGGACAATTTGAAAAGATAAGTGAAAATTTAGATATAACTCTAAAGAATTTTATTGAGATATCTAATATAATTTCTTCAGATAATAGTGCTAAGGAATTTTTAACAAATGAGGATGAAACATCTCAAAAGTATAATAAAGATGCAAGTGAAGTTTATAATTTAATAAGATATATATTAGATTCCAATAGTTATATTGATTATATTGGATTAGTTAAATTAGATGGAAATGGTGTTGTTTATGTAGGTGAACAATGGACTAATGATAGATTTAGAGAAGAAATAATAAATGGATATAATGAAGCATTAAGCAGTAATTTTGATAATTGCAAAATTAATATAGAAAAGAAAGTTTTTGATAAAGAACAATATGTACTTAATATTTATCAGCCTGTTTATGAAAAATATATTTTTGATCAACATATTGGAATTTTAGTAATTGGTATAGGTGAAAATCATATTAATGAATTTTATTCTAATTTAGATAAGGAGTTAAGTGTAAAAACTTATTTAACTTATAAGGATGGAAATATAATTTCAAATGAATATAAAGATTTAATAGGTACTAAAAGCCAATATAAGGATTTTCTCATTGAAGAGAATGGAGAAAAAAGAATAAGTAATAAAGTAATTATTTATAAGAATATTAGTAACTGGGATTGGTATATGGTAGGAGAGATACCTAAAGAAGCCTTATTAAAAGATACTAAATGTGTGATATTAATAATTATTTTATGGGTTATAATTATTGATTTAATAATTAGCATAGGTTTTTATAAATTTAGTAAAAGCTTATATAAACCTATGGATCTAATTATAAAAAAAATGGAAGAGGTATCTACAGGAAATTTAGATGTCAGGATAAATGAGGAATGGAAAGGAAGGGATTTCAGGCAACTTACAAATGGATTTAATAGTATGATACAAAGAATACATTTACTTATGGATAGAGTAAAGAAGGAGCAAGAAGAAATTAAACAAATTGAATTAAACAAATTACAATCGCAAATACAGCCCCATTTTTTGTATAATACTTTAGAATGTATTCATTGGCAAGCATTATCAGATGGTAATAAAATAGTATCTCGTATGGTGAAAGCTTTAGCAAACTATTATAGATTATCTTTAAGTAAAGGGAGAGATTTAGTTACTCTTTCAGAAGAATTATCTAATATTGAAAATTACTTAATTATTCAAAATGCTAGATATAGCGATATTATTCAATTGGAAATAGATATTGATGATAAGATGAAAAAAATATTAGTCCCTAAAATAACATTGCAACCATTAATTGAAAATTCAATTTATCATGGAATACGTGTAAGAGAGAGGGTTAAGGGGAAAATTTTAATTACTGTATCAGAACTAAGCAATAGGGTAATTGTTTCTGTTATAGATGATGGGATAGGTATGAGCAAGGAGCAATTATTTAATATTAATAAATCAATATCTCAGTTAGATGAAAATGAAGGGTATGGAATAAAGAATGTAAATAAAAGAATAGAAATGATGTTTGGTACAGAGTATGGTCTATTTTATAAACAAAATAAATATGGTGGAACTACAGTTGACATTATTTTACCAAAGGGGCGTGAAAATAATGTATAAAGCTATGATTGTTGATGATGAAGAAATGATAAGAAAAGGAATATTTAATTTTATTCAATGGAATAGCTTGGGGATTAGTGAAGTTAGGATGGCATCATCTGGGATTGAAGCTTTAGATTTAATGAAAGAAAGTAAAGTCGATATTATGATAACTGATATCTGCATGAGAGAAATGAATGGACTAGATTTAGTGAAAAAAGTAAATTCATTAAATGAGAAAACTAGGATTATAGTCTTAACAGGCTATGATAGTTTTGAGTATGCTCAGAAATGTTGTAAAATGCGAGTTGATGATTATATATTAAAGCCAGTTGATGAAATAGAACTTGAAAAGACTGTAAAGCGATTAATAGATGATATAAAAAATGAAAAAGCAAGATTATTTAATGAAAAAATCAATAGTAGAATAAGTGGTTTATCTGAGCAATTAAAGATAGAGCAAATAATGCAAAATCTGATATATAAAAGAATAAAAGCTGATAATACAGAGGAAGTGTTAGATTATCTTGATAAAGATGGAGATTTACAAATTGCAATTGTAGTTCCCTTTATAGATGATAATCCAAAGTGGAAACAACATTTTGAATTACTAAATTTATCAATTAAAAATGCTTGCATAGAAGTCTTTGATTGTAATAAAGAAGGTATTACTTTTGAAGATGAAAATAAAAATATAATAATTGCGATGTTTTTAAATTCTAGATTAAAAAAAACAAATAAAAATGTAGAAAATTTAGTTCAATATTTGAAAAGAGAGTATAATATTAAACCAAAGATAATACTTGGTAGTATAGTAAATGAACTAGATAGAGTTAATATATCTTATAATGATGCATTTAGATTGCTTAAAAAAGAAAAAGCTATAAGTTTTGAAGAAAATGATGTAAAGGGATTAAGCTTATTTAGCAATAGAATACAAAAAATAAGAAGCACTATGATGGAGAATATAGAGAATTTAGAAAAGGTTATGGATACGTTTGAATCATTTATAGAAACAGTTGATGTTTATAATTTATCTAAGGCTTTAGTAAAGAAATCTTGCTTCGATATAGGTTGCGGAGTATATTTTTCTTGTATTGATAAAGATATAGAGATTAAGGATAATATTTTCAATTCATTTTTAATGTCATTACAAACTTGTAACACAAATGATGAAGTAAAAATAACAAGAGATTTCATATTAAATCTTCTAAAGGCAGATATAGGAGAGAGTCATGAAATTATACGAAAAGCTAAATTATATATAAATGGACATTTAAATGAAGATATTTCAGTTTATAGTATTTCGGAAAAGCTCTATTTAAGTCCAACTTATTTTTCAAAGCTATTTAAACATATTACTGGAGAAGGATGCAATAGCTATATTATTCGAAAACGTATAGAAAAAGCGAAATCACTATTAAATACCACTAGTATGAAAGCGGGAAAAATAGCAACTTTAGTTGGATATAAAGATACAAATTATTTTTCGTTAGCTTTTAAAAAGCAAACAGGAATGTCACCAACTGAATATAGAGAAAGTTTAATAAAATAATATTAATCTATTTTAGAAATAAATTATAACTACTGAATATTAGGGAGAGAGAAATATGAATAAGGAAAATAGAATGACACATGAAGAAGCCTTGGCTAAAGCAAAAGAATTAGTTGCAAAAATGACACTACAAGAAAAGGCATCATAATTAACATATAATGCAGCGCCAATAGAACATTTAAATATTCCAAGATATAATTGGTGGAATGAAGGGCTTCATGGAGTTGAAAGAACTGGTACAACAACTGTATTTCCACAAGCAATTGGACTAGCTGCTATGTTTGATGATGAGCTATTAGGTCAAATAGCAAGTATGATTTCTACAGAGGCACGTGCAAAATATACTGAAAATAGCAAAAGAGGAGATAGATATATTTATAAGGGTATTACATTATGGTCACCTAATATAAACATATTTAGAGATCCTAGGTGGGGACGTGGCCATGAAACTTATGGGGAAGATCCTTATTTAACTTCTAGACTTGGTGTATCATTTATTAATGGATTGCAAGGAGAAGGAAAATATTTAAAGACAGCTGCTTGTGCAAAGCATTTTGCTGTCCATAGCGATCTAGAATTATTAAGGCATGAATTTAATGCAGTTGTAAATCAAAAGGATTTATATGAAACGTATTTACAAGCTTTTGAAGCGGCAGTAAGGGAAGCCGATGTTGAATCTGTGATGGGAGCTTATAATCGTACAAATGGAGAACCTTGTTGTGGCAGTAAAACTTTGTTTAAAGGATATATTGAGAGGAAAGTGGGAATTTCAAGGGCATGTAGTTTCCGATTGCTTTGCAATAGCAGATGTCCATTTGCACCATCATATAACAAGTACAGCTACAGAATCAGCAGCATTAGCTATTAAAAATGGATGTGATTTAAACTGTGGTAATGTATATCTTCAATTGCTATTAGCATATAAAGAAGGTTTAGTTACAGAAGAATATATAACAACAGCGGCAGAAAGATTAATGGAAACAAGAATAAGACTTGGAATGTTTGATGAAAATTGTGAACATAATGATATACCATATGAAATAATTGATTGTAAAGAGCATAATGATTTATCTTTAGAAGCTGCAAAAAATCTATGATTTTATTAAAAAAAGATGGAATACTACCATTAAATAAAGAAAAACTAAAATCTATTGCAGTTATAGGACCAAATGAAAATAGTGAAATTATGATTCTTGCAAATTATTGTGCTACCGTTTAAAAATATGTAACTATATTAGAAGGTATTCACGAAGCAGTAGGAGAGGATATTAGAGTATTTTATTCAGATGGATGTCACATGCTTAAAGATAGAATCTCAGTATAAGGTCAAGCTGATGATAGATTTGTTGAAGCTGAAATAATAGCCGAAAAGGCAACCTTCTATAAAAATGAAGAAGATCTTTCTGATTTCACAGATTACTCAATGAAGGGAAGAACCTATAGATATGTAGAATCAGAAGTGCTATATCCATTTGGATATGGACTAACTTATTCAAAAGTAGAATTAGCAAACTTAAAGGTAGAAGATATTAAAAATGATTTTGAAGCTGTAAAGGTAAGTTTAGATATTAAAAATGTAGGAAGCTGCGATACTGATGAAGTAGTTCAATGCTATTTAAAAGACTTAGAATCAAAATATGCAGTATTAAATCATAGCCTAGTTGGATTTAAACGTGTAAATCTAAGAAAAGGTGAAAATTACTAATGTATTTAACTCAATTTAAATTATAAAATAAGAATCTGTTGTGCAGAAAGTTGCATTATTACAAGGAACTAGAGTTTTATAACTTGGCGATTTAAGTTTTCGTTAAGAATTACCATTGTTTGAGCGAATGCGAGTTATGGAAATTTAGAAAATTTAAATAAGATAATGTGATAAAAGTTAGATGAAGTGCAACTAGTTTTATATAAAAAGAAAGATATTGTATGGAAAGTAGTATTATCATGAACTGTTGGAGTTTTATAATTCTATGTTTCAAAATACCGTTAAGAATTACTATTGTTTGAGCGAATGCGAGTTATGGTAATTTACTAATATATTTAACTCAATTTAAATTATAAAATAAGAATCTGCTGTGCGGAAAGTTGCATTATTACAAGGAACTAGAGTTTTATAACTTGGCGGTTTAAGTTTTCGTTAAGAATTACCATTGTCTGAGCGCATGCGAGTTATGGTAATTTACTAATATATTTAACTCAATTTATATTTATAAAAGAATCACATTATGTGGAGGTCTGCATTATTACAAGGTATTAGAGTTTTATAATTGATTGTTTTAAATTTTCGTTAAGAATTTCCATTGTCTGAGCGAATGCGAGTTATGGAAATTTAGAAAATTTAAATAAGATAATGTGATAAAAGTTAGATGAAGTGCAACTAGTTTTATATAAAAAGAAAGATATTGTATGGAAAGTAGTATTATCATGAACTGTTGGAGTTTTATAATTCTATGTTTCAAAATACCGTTAAGAATTACCATTGTTTGAGCGAATGCGAGTTATGGTAATTTAGGTATTTTGAATAAGTAGAATTATAAAAACTCCCAGTGAATGATACTAACTACTTGAAATACAATATCTTTCTTTTATTTAAAAGAGTTAAAGGAAGCATCAGAAGGCATTCTCCAATCACCACGTGGACTCAATGATATGCTTCCAACTTTAGGTCCATCAGGTAAAGCACTTCTCTTAAATTGTTGTGTAAAGAATCGATAAATAAATTTATCAAGCCATTTAGCAATTTCTTCTTTGCTATAATCATCTTTAAATGCTTGTTCTGCAAGAAGCTTTATTCTTTCTTTTGAAGAACCATGTTTAATAAAGTGATATAGGAAGAAGTCATGCAGTTCATAAGGTCCAACTATATCCTCAGTTTTTTGAGTAATTTCACCCTTATCACTCTTAGGTAAAAGTTCAGGACTAACTGGAGTATCTAATATATCTAAAAGTGTATCTGAAACTTCAGTAGTTGATTCCTTTTCTGCTACATATCTAACTAAATATCTAACAAGAGTTTTTGGAATTGATGGATTAACAGAATACATACTCATATGATCTCCGTTATAAGTACACCATCCAAGAGCTAATTCAGAAAGATCTCCTGTTCCAATTAATAATCCACCTTCTTTATTGGCTAAATCCATAAGAATTTGAGTTCTTTCTCTAGCTTGAACATTTTCATAAGTAACATCATGAATATTTTTATCATGACCAATATCTTCAAAGTGTTGAAGAGCAGCTTTTACTATATTAATTTCTCTTAAATCACAACCTAATTCCTTACATAATGTTAAAGCATTATTATAAGTTCTATCAGTAGTCCCAAAACCAGGCATTGTAATAGTAACAATATTTTTATTATCTAAACCTAGAAGTTCAAAGGTTTTAACCACTACAAGTAAAGCTAAAGTGGAATCAAGTCCTCCTGAAATACCTATAACAGCTTTTTTCAAATTAGTATGTTCCATTCTCTTAGCTAAGGCAGCAGCTTGAATATTAAATATTTCCTTACATCTTTCTTCACGTAATTTAATATTAGCTGGAACGAAAGGATGCTTATCTATAAATCTATCGAAGTTATTTATTTCAGTATTATTATAAGTGAAGTTTATTATTTCAGCTTCAAATGGTACTATTCTTGAAGCATCTCTAAAGCTTATATTTTTAAGCCTTTCACTGTTTAATCTAAATACATCTATACATGAATAGATAACTTCATTATCTCTTTGGAATCTTTCATTTTCTTTAAGAATAGTACCATTTTCGGCAATTAACATATGTCCACTAAATAAAAGATCTGTTGTGGATTCATGAACTCCAGCAGATGAATAAATATAAGCAGACATACATCTAGCACTTTGGTTAGATATAAGAGCTTCTCTATAATCTTTTTTGCTTACAAGTTCATTAGATGCTGAAAGATTTCCTATTATATTTGCACCAAGAAGTGAAAGATATGAACTTGGAGGAATTGTAACCCAAAGGTCTTCACAAATTTCAAATCCAAAACTATATCTTCCTGAAGTGAAAATTAAATTAGTTCCAAATGGAACATCCTTTTGAAAAGCAAAATCTACCTTTTCATCTATTATTCCAAGACCTTCACTAAACCAACGTTTTTCGTAAAATTCACTGTAATTTGGAATATATGATTTTGGAACTATTCCAAGAAGTTTTCCGTTGAAAATTATGTAAGCACAATTAAACAATACATTTTTAAAGCTTAAAGGAGCTCCTATAGCAATCAGCATATCTAGGCCAGTGCTCTTTTTAATTAGTTTTTCTATTGCCAAGTTAGCTTTTTCTAATAAGCTGTATTGCATAAATAAATCACCACAAGTATATGAAGTAATAGCTAATTCAGGAAAAACTATTGACTTAGCCCCATTTTTATATGCTTCATCTAAACAAATAAATATATTTTCTAAATTATAGTCTATATCTGCTACACGAGTGATAGGACATGCAGCTGCAACTTTTATAAAATCCATAAAATCTCTCCAATCCATATTAAATTAAACAATACTTAGTATATAAGTATTGTAACTCTTTTTTATATTTAAAATTCACAGTGATAAAAAAACTCCTAGCAATTTATAAGTGAAAAGTTAAGGAGGTTTTAATTTGCAAAACTAAAAACATCCTTGTAAAGTAATTTCTGTTTAAAAATGTCTTAATGATTTTCTTTAGTTAAATAGCAAATATAATTTTAAAAATTTATTTAATAAGAATATTAATAAATAAATATACTATTTGTATTAAATATATAAGTATTAATTAAATGATATATTTAAATAATAAAAGGAAAACTATAGAAAATCAATGATAATAAAAGAAAGATGTCTTTAAACGAAATAAAAGGTTATAAAATACCTTATAAAAAGATAAATGAGATATTGTAATAAAGTAATGCATATATTATAATGAATTCATAAGTTAATCGAATTCAAATTTTTACTAAAAAATGATATAATATTCTTAAATGAAAAAAAGGAGGGGGAAATAATGGGAGCGGTAATTTTTTGGATTATAGTTGCAGCTGTAGTAATTGCTATAGATATAGCAACAAGTAATTTTTTATTTGCTTGGTTTGCTGTAGGAGCATTTGTTGCAATGATAGCTGATTTACTAGGAGTAACATTTGGGGTTCAAGTAGTACTTTTCTTAGTAGTAAATCTAATAACTGTTTCAGTAGGTTATCCATGGGCAAAACGTAAATTTAAAGAAGGTGTTAAACGTACACCTTTAATGGAAGAAACTTATATAGGAAGAGTTATGAAAGCAGAAGAAGATATAATAGATAGGGCTAAAATTAAAGTTGACGGAATATACTGGACTGTGCAAAACTCAGGAGAAGTGATAAGAAAAGACGAAAGTTTTAAAATCACAGGTATTGAGGGTATTAAATTAATAATTAAAAAAGAGGAGGAAATTTAGATGAATGGTTTAGTAGGGTTAATAATTACAGGAGTAGTAATACTTTTTGTATTAATAGTAATCTTATCATCAATTAAAATCGTAAACACAGGATACTTATACGTTGTAGAAAGGTTTGGTCAATATCATAAAACTTTAGAACCAGGATGGCACTTCTTAATTCCTTTTGCTGACTTTGTTAGAAAAAAAGTTTCAACAAAGCAACAAATTTTAGATGTACCACCACAATCAGTTATTACTAAAGATAATGTTAAAATATCTGTAGATAATGTTATATTTTATAAGCTATTAAATGCTAAAGATGCTGTATATAATATTGAAGACTATAGATCAGGTATCGTATATTCAGCAACAACTAATATGAGAAATATCTTAGGTAACATGAGTTTAGATGAAATTTTATCAGGAAGAGATAAAATAAATCAAGATCTTTTAAGTATCATAGATGAAGTTACAGATGCATATGGTATAAAGATACTTTCTGTTGAAATTAAAAATATAATACCTCCAACAGAAATTCAAGAAGCTATGGAAAAGCAAATGAAAGCAGAAAGAAATAAGAGAGCTATGATTCTTGAAGCAGAAGGTCAAAGACAATCTCAAATTGAAAAGGCTGAAGGTGAAAAGAGATCTAAGATACTTGCAGCAGAAGCTGAAAAAGAAGCAAATATCAGAAGAGCTGAAGGTTTAAAAGAATCTCAATTGCTTGAAGCAGAAGGTAAAGCTAAAGCTATAGAAGAAATAGCTACAGCAGAAGCTGAAGCTATAAGAAAGGTGAACCAAGCAATTATAGAGTCAGGTACTAACGAAACAGTTATTGCTTTAAAACAAGTTGAGGCTCTTAAAGAAATGGCTAATAATCCAGCTAATAAGCTTATATTACCAAATGAAACTTTATCTTCACTTGGAAGCATTGCAGCTATAGGCGAAATGCTTAAAGGAAGCAAAGAATAAAGTGAAATAATGAAAGAATAAAAAAGCGAAAGATTTAAGGTGTGAAAAATCCATTAAGGATTTTTGAACAGAAAATGATTCGTGTAAGTTTAAATTAAGCTTTGCGAAGCAAGACATCCTTAACTTTTTTGCTTTTTTTGTATGATTCAATATGGTGGAATTGCAATTATAGCAGATATTTTTACTTCTCTCATAGGTTATATTTTTACTGTAATTATAATAGGAAGTAGAGTTTCTAAAAGAGTGATTGATAAAGAATTTAAATTTATACCAAGAGATTTAAATAAGGATACAAAGATGATGAGAATATCTGTTGCAACGTCTGTTTTATTATGTGCATTTTTGATGATTTTTATTAAGTAATTAATATGTATTGAAATTGCTTTTATTTCAAAAGATATAATATAGTTTAAAATAATCTGGAGAGATAAAATATGAAAAGTTTAATCAAAAGAAAAGTAAATTTATTTTTATTATTATTTTTAATGTTAGTATTATTTATAGCAAGTATAGATATGCAATCTATATCAGCAGAAGTTAAAAATGATAATTATAATAGAGAATTAGCTCGAGAATATGCAATAAAATGGGCAACATCATCTAATAGTAAATATTATAATTACGTAAATGATGGTGGAGATTGTACTAATTTTGTATCTCAAGTTTTAAGGGCTGGAGGAATGGAGTTTGTTGGGGATAAATCAACTGCAACAAGTATAAAATCTTGGTTTTACTATTCTCCTAACTTACCTAATAGGAGTTCAACGTGGACAGCTGCACAGCCTTTTCATTTACATTTTGGAGAAGAATATAAAAGAGTTCATTCATACAAGGAATATAAAATAATAGAAGCATTAGTAAATTGGGATGAAATTTATTTAAATTTATTGCCAGGAGATATAGTTCAATATTCTAGGCCTAATAATATTACGTTTCATTCACAAGCTATTACTGACTTAATAGATAAAAATAAAACTATATACTTTTGTCAACATTCTAATTCGATGGAGAACTTTAAAAAGAATGGAAATCTCAGATATTATTTAATGGGGAAACCGAATGATTATAATTTTTATATATATCAAATAAAGGATGATAATCAAAGAACATCTATTGAAGTAATAGCGAACAATAAAGATAATAAAAGTAATGAGGATTATAGAAAAGAATTAATTGAAGCTATAGATATAATTAAATTGAGTTTAGATGATACCAGAGTTGATAATGAAGAACTTAATAGTAAAGAAACAAATGACTTTATTAAAAAAATGGAAAATAGAATAAAAGAAGTTGAATTTCATATGAATTCTAGAGGTAAAACTCCAAAAGAACTATTAGAAATATTATGTGATAGAGAAGGTTTATAGTAAAAATGTTCATGAATCAAAATAAAATCACATAATATATAAATAAAATTATTATAAAACTAAGAATATAAACATATAAATATGATAAGAATAAAAATGACCCCACGGGGTTACGTAGGTTTCTTTGCCGGTAGTTAAAGCTACCGGTATTTTTTTGAAAAATAAATTAAAAAATAGTAGCTTTTTTAATTTAAGTATGTTATTATGAATAAGTAGTCGATAAGACTAACAATATTTTGTTTAAAGATTTTGAAAGATAATGATATTCTCCGTTATAGAGATTAGTAATTACTTGAATAGTCTTTAGAATGGAGGATTTAAAATGGAAGATAAGAAATTAGTATGTAAAGATTGTGGTTCAGAATTCGTATTCACAGTAGGAGAACAAGAATTCTACAAAGAAAAAGGATTCGATAACGAACCAGTAAGATGTATGGATTGCAGAAGAGCAAGAAAAGCTCAAAACAACAGAAGATAGTTGTAATTAATAAAAGCTATAGGTTTTCCTATAGCTTTTATTTTTGTAAAAAATTAAAAATAAAATGTAAAAGAAATGAATATAATATGTTGACAAATGCTATTATATACTAACAGAAAGTGTGTTAAATTATGATTAATATAATAAAAACTACTAGCAAAAAAAAAAAATATATGATAAAATATAGTAGTAGGTCATGAGACTTCGAAATATTTGTTTAAAGATTGAATAGAAATTAGCTTTCTCCATTGTAGAGATTTGTTGATATTATATTGGTCTTTAGAATGGAGGATTTAAAATGGAAGATAAGAAAATAATTTGTAAAGACTGCGGTAAGGAATTCGTATTCACAGTAGGAGAACAAGAATTCTACAAAGAAAAAGGATTCGACAACGAACCAGTAAGATGCGTTGATTGCAGAAGAGCAAGAAAAGCTCAAAACAACAGAAGATAGTTAACTGAAGACTGTAGGTTTTTCCTACAGTCTTTTTATTTTATTAATCTTTAAATCCATAAGTTGAAGTTCTTGTTGCATGTAATGCTTCATTAACATTTGCTAAAGTATCTTGAATAAGTTGCTTATTATCATCTTGCTCTACAGATTTAATAGCATCATGTAATAATTGTTGAGCGTGAGTAACATCAGAAAGAGCACATTTTAATTCATCTTTTGCATTTGCCTTATGTCCCATATTAAATACCTCCTTCTAATCTTTATAATTTTTCAAAGCAGTTTGTGCGGAATCTACAGCGCTACCTATAGCTTCAAGTGCAGTATGAATTTCATTTCTATTATGATTTTCTTCTGCATGTAAATAAGCAGTGTTTAGATGATTTTGACATGAACAAAGCTCATCTAAAGCTATTGTTAAATTTTCTTTTGCGTTATGTTTCATATTAACACCACCTTCAATTATCTCCATATTAGTTTGTGTAAAAATGATATTTAAATAACAAATTTAAAAAAATAATTAATACATAAGTTCACATAAAATGGATATAAAGTAAACTTTAAATGAAGTCGAATTATTATTAAATATATTTGCAATATAATTCGTTATTATACGAATTATATTGCAAATATATTTAATAAAGTTGACAATCATATAACGGAGTGGTAATCTTTAGATATAAATAACGAAATATATATTTATATTATAAAAAAACATTCGTATGTTTAATTTTGGAAAATACTAGCTTGGAGGTATGAAGGTTGAAGGTGAGTTGTATATTTGTAGAGAAAAAAAGATGCTTCGATGTTGAAGGAAAAAGTATGCTTGAAGATTATAAAAATAACTTAGGAATTAATTCTTTAGAAGAAGTTAGACTTGTAAATAAATATACTTTAGGGGAAATGAAAGAAGAAGATTATAAAAAAGCTCTTTATACAATATTTTCAGAACGAACTGTAGATAATGTTTACGAAAATAATTTTGAAGTAAAAGATAATGAAGTAGCTTTTGGAGTTGAATATCTACCGGGGCAATATGATCAAAGAGCAGATTCGGCTGCGGAGTGTTATCAATTATTGACTTCAGGAGAAAAAGTAGAAGTTAAATGGACAAAAATAATAATATTAAAAGGTAATTTATCAAGAAATGAAGTGGAAAAAATTAAAAAATATTGTATAAATTCGGTTGATTCAAGAGAGGTAAATATAGATAACTTAGAACTAGCATCAAAACTTCCAAAGCCAAAAAGTGTGAAAATATTAAATGGATTCACTAATAAAAATGATAACGAAATACAAGAGCTACACAGGAGTATGTGCCTTGCTATGAGTGTAGATGATATAAAACTTATAAGAAATTATTTTAAAGAGGAAAAGAGAGATCCAAGCATTACAGAGATAAAAGTGATAGATACATATTGGTCAGATCACTGCAGACACACAACTTTTTCAACTGCTATAGAAAATGTAGTTATTGAAGAAGGACTTTATACACATCCAATATCGAAATCTTATGAAGCGTATTTAAAGTCAAGAAATTTTGTTTATGGTGAAACTGACAGAGATGAAACATTAATGGATATTGCAGTTATAACAATGAAAGAAATGAAAAAAAGAGGTTTATTAGAAGATTTAGACATATCTGATGAAATAAATGCTTGCTCAATAAAGGTAAATATAGAAACAAACAAAGGAATAGAAGAATATCTAGTAATGTTTAAAAATGAAACACATAATCATCCGACTGAAATAGAACCTTTTGGCGGTGCAGCTACATGTCTTGGTGGTGCAATTAGAGATCCATTATCAGGAAGAACTTATGTATATCAAGCAATGAGGGTTACAGGAGCTGCAGATCCAACTGTTAATATAGGAGAAACATTAAAGGGAAAATTACCTCAAAGAACTATAACCTTAGGAGCAGCTCATGGATATAGTTCATATGGAAATCAAATAGGGCTTGCTACAGGCCAAGTTTCAGAAGTATATCATCCAAATTATGTTGCTAAGAGAATGGAAATTGGAGCTGTTATAGCAGCAGCACCAAAAGAAAATGTAGTTAGAGAAGAGCCTAAGGCAGGAGATGTTGTAATTCTTTTAGGGGGAAGAACTGGAAGAGATGGATTAGGTGGAGCAACAGGGTCATCTAAAGAACATACAGAAAATTCAATCAATGAGTGTGGAGCAGAAGTTCAAAAAGGCAATCCTCCTACTGAAAGAAAGATTCAAAGATTATTTAGAAACTCTAAAGTTTCGAGGATGATAAAAAGGTGTAATGATTTTGGAGCTGGTGGAGTTTCAGTTGCAATTGGAGAATTAACAAGAGGTTTAGATATAGATTTAGATAAAGTTCCTAAAAAGTATGAAGGTTTAGATGGAACAGAAATTGCTATTTCAGAATCACAAGAAAGAATGGCAGTTGTAGTTAGCAAGGAAAATGAAAAAAGATTTATAGATTTATGTGAAGAAGAAAATTTAGAGGCAATTAAAGTTGCAGATGTAACTAATAATGAAAGACTTAGAATGTTCTGGAGAGGGAAAAAAATCGTAGATTTAAAAAGAGAATTCTTAGATACAAATGGGGCAAGACAAGCAATAGAAGTAGAAGTGAAATCTCCAAAGGAGTACCCATTTAGCATAAAAGATGTGGATGTAAAAGAAGAGTGGATTAATATATTAAAAAATTTAAATGTATCAATGCAAAAGGGCTTAGTTGAAAGATTTGATTCAACTATAGGGTCGGGAACTGTACTTATGCCTTTTGGAGGAAAATATCAAGCAACACCAGCAGAAGGTATGGCAGCTAAGATACCAGTTTTAAATGGAGAAAGTAAAGATGCAACATTAATGACATATGGATTTAATCCAGACATGGGGATGTGGAGTCCTTACCATATGGCATATTATTCAGTGATTGAAGCAGTAACAAAACTTTCAGCTATGGGTGGGAACTATAAAAAAGCAAGACTAACATTACAGGAGTATTTTGAGAGATTAGGAAAAGATAAAAACAAATGGGGAAAACCTTTTTCAGCATTACTTGGAGCATATCAAGCACAAATGGATTTAGGAATACCAGCTATTGGTGGTAAGGATTCTATGTCAGGTACTTTTGGGGATTTAGATGTACCTCCATCATTAGTGGCATTTGCAGTGGATGTTGCTAAAGCTAAAGATATTATATCTCCAGAATTTAAAAATAATAATTCTAAGATAGTACTTTTAATAGCTGAAAAAAATGAAGATATGACATTAAAAGTAGACAGATATAAGAAGAACTTAGAAAAGTTACATGAACTTATTTTAAATAAAAAAGTTATTTCTGCTTCATCATTAAAATTTGGTGGAGTAGCAGAAGCTTTAACTAAAATGAGTTTAGGAAATAGAATTGGGGTAGAGTTTGAAGGATTAAGTAAAGAGGAATTATTTGAACTTAATTATGGCAGCTTAGTTTTAGAAGTTAAAAAAGATGTTGAAATAGAAAAAGAATTTAATGGTTGCGCTTATAAAGTAATAGGTAATACAACAGAAAATAGGGCTATAGTTTCAAAGGAATATGATATTAATTTTGATATAGAGTTTTTAGAAAAGATACTAGAAGAAAAGTTATCAGATGTATTTAAGGTGAAAACAGAAGATAGAAAAGAAAAAATTCAAACAGTATTATATGAATCTAAAGAAGTAAAGACACCTTTAATAAAGGTTGCAAAACCAAAAGTATTTATTCCAGTTTTCCCTGGAACAAACTGTGAATATGATTGTGCAAGAGCTTTTCAGAATGAAGGTGCAGAAGTATCAGAGTTTATTTTAAATAATATGAACAAGGATTTATTAAACCAATCGATTTTAGAAATGGAAAAGAGCATAAGAGAAAGCCAAATAATTATGTTACCAGGTGGATTTTCAGCTGGAGATGAACCAGATGGATCAGGTAAATTTATAGCAACAGTATTTAGAAACGAAAGAATAAAAGATGCTGTAATGGATCTGTTGAAAAATAGAGATGGTTTAATGCTTGGTATATGCAATGGCTTCCAAGCACTAATAAAATTAGGATTAGTACCTTATGGTGAAATTGTAGATATAGAAGAAGATATGGCAACTCTAACTTACAATGAAATCAATAGACATATGAGTTCAATAGTTAGAACTAAAATAACATCAAACAAGTCACCATGGTTTAATGAAGTAAATCTTGGAGATATACATTCGATTGCAATTTCTCATGGAGAAGGAAGATTTGTTGCTCCACAAGATTTAATAGAAAAGTTAAGAAAAAATGGACAAATAGCAACACAATATGTTGACTTAAATGGTGAAATATCTAGTGATATGCCTTTTAATCCAAATGGCTCAATGTTAGGTATAGAAGGAATCACAAGTCCAGATGGAAGAATACTTGGTAAAATGGGACATTCAGAAAGAATAGGAGAAAACCTATATAAAAATGTTCCAGGAAACTTTGATCAAAAGATATTTAAAGCAGGAGTGAAGTACTTTAAGTAACGGACAATGGACAAGGCGCAATTGTCAATTATCCATTATCAATTAATAAAACGGGGGTTTTTATATGAAGGTAGCTATATTTTTTGGAAGTAAATCGGATACTGATGTTATGAAGGGAGCTGCTAATTGCTTAAGAGAATTTGGAGTAGAGTTTAAAGCTTATGTATTATCAGCTCATAGGGTTCCTGAAAAGTTAACGGAAACTTTAAAGGAAGCTGAAGAAAAAGGGTGTGAAGTTGTTATTGCGGGAGCTGGGCTTGCAGCTCATCTGCCTGGTGTTATAGCTTCTCAAACTACTATGCCTGTAATAGGAGTTCCAATAAAAGGAGCAGTGGAGGGGTTAGATGCTTTATTTTCAATAGTTCAAATGCCAAAATCAATTCCAGTTGCAACAGTTGGAATTAATAACAGTTATAATGCAGGAATGCTTGCTGTACAAATGCTTGCAATAAAAGATAGTTCGTTAAGAGAAAAATTAAATGAATTTAGATTAGATATGAAAAGTAAGTTTATAGAAGAAAATGGAGAAGGGGTAGATTTATAATGGAAAAATTAGAAATGATGTATGAAGGAAAAGCAAAGAAAATATATGCTACAGAAAAGGCAGACGAAGTTATTGTGTACTATAAAGACGATGCAACAGCATTTAATGGAGAAAAGAAAGGGCAAATTGAAGATAAGGGAGCCTTAAATAATGCAATTACTTCCATGATTTTTGAAATGCTAAATGAAAATGGAATAAAGACACACTTTATAGAAAAATTAAATGAAAGAGAGCAACTTTGTAAAAAAGTTGAAATAGTACCTTTAGAAGTAATAGTTAGAAATGTAGCAGCTGGATCAATGGCTAAAAGATTAGGATTAGAAGAAGGATTTGAACTTAAAACTACAGTATTTGAATTATCATATAAAGACGATTCACTAGGAGATCCATTAATAAATGATTATCATGCAGTAGGAATCGGTGCTACTACATTTGAGGAACTAAACAAGATTTATGAAATGACTGCAAAAATTAATAACTTACTAAAAGAATTCTTCATAAAGCAAAATATAAGATTAATAGATTTTAAATTAGAATTTGGAAGATACAATGGAGAAGTTATATTAGCAGATGAAATTTCACCAGATACATGCAGATTCTGGGATGCAACAACAGGAGAAAAATTAGATAAGGATAGATTCAGAAGAGACCTTGGAAATGTAAAAGATGCTTATATAGAAATATTAAACAGAATACAAAAATAATTAATAATGATAATGGACAATGGAAAATGCGCAATTAAGGTAATAACTCAGTCAAGCTGAGTTATTAAAGTTAAAATTATAAGCAATTCAGCTAAGCTAAATTGCATCCATAATTATCCATTATCCATTATCCATTATAAATTGTCAATTAATATTGGGGGGTGTTTTTTTGAACTCAAATTTAATTTTGGATCCGAGTAATGATAAATTTAAGGATGAATGTGGTGTTTTTGGTGTTTATGTAAATAAGCCTATGGATGTTGCATCTATGACTTATTATGGGTTGTATGCACTTCAGCATAGAGGGCAAGAAAGTGCAGGAATAGCTGTGGCAAATGGTGAAAGTGTTGATATTCATAAAGGAATGGGGCTTATTACAGAAGCTTTTTCTAAAGAGGATTTGAATAGACTTAAAGGGTTTGCAGCAATAGGGCATGTTAGATATTCTACATGCGGAGATACTAGAATTGAAAATGCACAGCCATTACTTAGCCAAACTAAGCTTAGTTCAATAGCAATGGCTCATAATGGTACTTTAGTAAATGCTGATGTAATTAGAGAACTTTTAGAAGATGGGGGACATGTCTTTCATACATCAATAGATTCAGAAGTTATAGCAAATCTTATAGCAAGAGGAGCTAAAAAAGGTCTTGAAAAGGCGATATTTGATTCTATACAAGCAATAAGAGGATCTTTCGCAATGGTAATTTTGACAAATGATAAGCTTATAGGAGTTAGAGATCCACATGGAATTAGACCATTATGTCTTGGAAAGACAGAAGAAGGTTATGTACTATCATCAGAAAGTTGTGCTTTAGATGCAATAGGAGCAGAATTAGTTAGAGATGTAGATCCAGGTGAGATAATTATTATAGATGATAATGGAATTAAATCCTATAAGTATTCAGAAAATACACAATGTCAGACATGTGCTTTTGAGTATATTTATTTTGCAAGACCAGATTCAACAATTGATGGCTTAGATGTTCATGAATCAAGAGTGAGGTCAGGAGAACAATTATTTAGAGAATATAAAATAGATGCAGATGTGGTAGTTGCAGTTCCAGATTCAGGAATACCAGCAGCAATAGGATATTCAAAGGCTTCAGGAATACCTTATGATACTGGATTTGTAAAAAATAGATATGTGGGCAGAACCTTTATAACACCTTCTCAAGAAATTAGAGAAAGAGCTGTAGCAGTAAAATTAAATCCACTTAAAGCAAATATAAGTGGAAAGAGAGTTGTACTAATTGATGATTCAATAGTTAGAGGAACAACATCAAAGCACTTAGTTGATTCTTTAAGAAGGGCAGGAGCAGAAGAAGTACATTTTTTAGTAGCTTCACCAATAGTTAAATTTCCTTGCTACTTTGGAATAGATACTCCATATAGAAGTGAGCTTATAGGAGCTAAAAAATCAATTGAAGAAATAAGAGAAGCAATAGGATGCGATAGCTTAGGATATTTAAGTATGGAAGGTATGTATAGTTGCTTTAAAGAAAACTGTGGATATTGTGTTGGTTGCTTTAATGGAATATATCCAGTAGCAACACCTATAGAAGGAGCAAAATAAAAGCTGAAAGGTAGTGTGTTAAATGATAACTTATAAAGAAGCTGGAGTTAATATAGAAGAAGGATATAGATCAGTAAAGCTTATAAAAGAATATGTAAGTAGAACAATGAGTGATTATGTACTAAATGGACTTGGAAGCTTTGCTGGAATGGTTGAGCTTCCAGAAGGATACAAGAAACCAGTTTTAGTTTCTGGGACAGATGGAGTTGGAACCAAACTTGATATAGCTTTTAAAACTAGAAAATACGATACAGTTGGAATAGATTGTGTTGCAATGTGTGTTAATGATATTTTATGCCATGGAGCAAAGCCACTATTTTTCTTAGACTATATAGCTTGTGGAAAGCTAGAAGCTGAAGTTGCAGCAGATTTAGTAAAAGGTGTATCAGAAGGATGTCTTCAAGGAGATTGTGCTTTAGTTGGTGGAGAAACTGCTGAAATGCCAGGGTTTTATAGAGATGGTGAATACGATATGGCAGGTTTTGCTGTAGGAATTGTAGATAAAGATAAAATAATAAATGGTAAGAATATTAAAGAAGGAGACAAGCTTATAGGTATTACATCTTCAGGTTTACATTCTAATGGCTATTCACTAGTAAGAAAATTATTTGAAGATTTAAATGAAGACTTAGGTGGAAAAGAAGCTTGGAAAACTTTAATAACTCCAACAAAAATTTATGTTAAACCAATTTTAAAATTACTTGAAAGCTTTGAAATAAAAGGAATGGCACATATTACAGGTGGTGGATTTATAGAAAATATTCCAAGAATGTTTAATGGAGAAAATTTTACAGCAATAATAAAAAAAGATAGCTATCCATTGCCGTTAATATTTGAAAAGATAATAGAAAAAGGTGTAGATAAGGAGCATATGTACAATACTTTCAATATGGGGATTGGGTTTGTACTATGTGTTAATGAAGCAGATGCAAAGCCTGTTATAAAAGCGTTAATTGAAATGGGAGAAAAAGCTTATGATATAGGTTATGTAACATCTGGAGGTGAAGGTGTTTGTTTAAAATAGCAGTACTTGCATCAGGTGGAGGAACAAACCTTCAATCAATAATAGATTCAATAGAAGATGGAAAATTAAATTGTAAGATAGAAATGGTTATAGGAAGTAAAGAGGGAATATTTGCTTTAGAGCGAGCGGAGAAAAAAGGAATAAAGACTCATGTAGTATCTAAAAAAGAATATAAAGATACTACATGCGATAAGATATTAGAATTAACTAAGGGGAAAGTTGATTTAATAGTTCTTGCAGGATATCTTTCAATATTACAAGGAAATATCCTAAAAGAATTTAAAGATAAAATAATAAATATACATCCATCATTGATACCAAGCTTTTGTGGGCCAAGAATGTATGGATTAAAAGTTCATGAAGCAGTTATAAATTCTGGAGTAAGATATTCAGGATGCACAGTTCACTTTGTAAATGAAGAGGTAGATGGTGGAGCAATACTACTTCAAGAAGTGGTGCCAGTTTATTTTGAAGATACAAAAGAATCATTACAAAAAAGAGTGTTAGAAAAAGAGCATGAAATATTGCCAAAAGCAATTGACTTGATTAGTAGAGATAAGGTTGAAATTATAAATGGAAAAACAAGAATAAATACAATTGATAATTAATAATGGAAAATTGATAATTAAGGATATAACTCAGACAAGCTGAGTTATGAAATTAAATTCAATTAAAGAAATTCCGTAGGAATTTCATCAATAATTGTACATTATCAATTATCAATTGTCCATTAATGGAAGGGGTTTTTAAGTTGATAAAAAGAGCTTTAGTTAGTGTTTTTGATAAAGATGGTATTTTAGATTTCTCTAATTTTTTAGAAAGCAAGGGTGTTGAAATAATATCTACAGGTGGTACTTATAAACATCTTAAGGGTAATGGAGTTAATGTTATTGAAGTTAATGAAGTTACTAACTTTCCTGAGATGTTAGATGGAAGGGTTAAAACTCTTCATCCTATTATTCATGCAGGAATACTTGCTATAAGAAATAATGATGAACATATGGAAACTATTAGAGAAAGAAATATTAATCCTATAGATATGGTTATAGTTAATTTATATCCATTTTTTCAAAAGGTTAGAGAGAATTTGAGTTTTGATGAAAAGGTTGAGTTTATAGATATTGGCGGACCTACAATGCTTAGAGCAGCAGCTAAGAACTTTAAAGATGTAGTAGTGATTTCAGAGAAAGAGGACTACAGAGCTGTTATGGAAGAAATATCTGAAAATGGAGATGTCTCATTAAAGTTAAGAAAAAAGCTTGCAGGAAAAGTATTTAATTTAATGAGTGCTTATGATGCAGCAATATCTAATTTTTTATTAGAAGATGAAGAATATCCAGAATATCTTTCAATATCATATAAGAAAAAGCAAAGCTTAAGATATGGAGAAAATCCACATCAAAGTGCAGCATACTATAGTTCAACAGAATTTGATGGAGCTATGAATAGTTTTGAAATATTAAATGGTAAAGAGTTATCTTACAACAATATTAAAGATTTAGATATAGCTTGGAAGGTTGCATCTGAATTTGATGAAGTAGCTTGCTGTGGACTTAAACATAATACCCCTTGTGGAGTAGCTATTGGAGAAACTCCATTTGAAGTTTACAAAAAAGCACATGATGCAGATGAAACATCAATATTTGGTGGAATAGTTGCAATAAACAGAAAAATAGATAAGGCTACAGCTGAAGAAATGGTTAAAATATTTTTAGAAGTAGTAGCTGCACCAGATTTTGATGAAGATGCTTTAGAAGTACTAAGAACTAAAAAGAACTTAAGAGTAATTAAATGTAATAATACTCCAAAGGATAAAAAATATATGGTTACAGTTGATGGTGGCATATTATTACAAGAAGAAGATAAAAATTTAATTGATGATTTAAAAGTAGTAACAGAAAAATCACCAACAGAAGAAGAAATGAAAGATTTATTATTTGGTATGAAGGTAGTTAAATACGTAAAATCAAATGCAATTGTTGCTATAAAAGATGGAGTAGCAGTTGGAATTGGTGGAGGACAAGTTAATAGAATCTGGGCAACAGAAGAAGCACTCCAAAGAGGGAAAGGTGCAACGGTTTTAGCTTCAGATGCCTTCTTCCCATTTAGAGATGTAGTAGATGAATGTGCTAAAAATGGTATTAAAGCAATAATACAACCAGGAGGATCAATAAGAGATCAAGAATCTATTGATGCTTGTAATGAACATGGAATTTCTATGGTATTTACGGGTATTAGACACTTTAAGCATTAATATTAACTAGAGGAACAGAGAGAATCTTATTTCAGGATATTAAGTAATTTCACAGAGTATTTCGACTGTTGGTAAAAGAAAAATAACTAAATTTCTGTAACTCCCTACGGTCAAACAACAGAAATTCTTAACGCAATTTTTATTCTAACAACAGGAAATACTAACTGTTCATTACGATATATCCCTCCATAAGATTTTCTCTGTTTCTTAGATGTTAAATTAATGTTTAGGCGTTTTTAATGTAAATGTTATAGAAATGGAATAAAATAAAGAGTATTTGTTGGAGGTTAGTATATGAAGATTTTATTAATTGGATCTGGTGGTAGGGAGCATGCTTTGGCTTGGAAGCTTGCTAAGAGTAAGAAGGTAGAAAGAATATTTGTTGCTCCTGGTAATGGGGGAACTGCTAGGGAAAATAAGTGTGAAAATATAAATATAACTGATATAGATGAACTTTTGAAATTTGCTTTAGATAATTCTATTGATTTAACTGTTGTTGGACCTGAAGATCCTTTAACTAATGGGATCGTTGATAAGTTTAAAATGAATGGACTTAAGATTTTTGGACCTAGTGGAAAAGCTGCAATGCTTGAAGGTAGTAAGAGTTTTTCTAAGGATTTCATGAAAAAGTATGGAGTTAAAACTGCAGAGTATGAAGTATTTCATGATGTTAATAAAGCTTTAGATTATTTAGAAACTTGTCCATATCCTACGGTAGTTAAGGCTGATGGATTAGCTGCTGGAAAAGGTGTTGCTATTTGTGAAAATAAAGAAGAGGCCATAGATGCAGTAAAATCTTTTATGGTTGATGATATATTTAATGGAGCAGGGCAAAAAATAGTTATAGAAGAGTTTTTAGAAGGTGTAGAGGCATCTATTCTTTCAATTACAGATGGAAAAACTATTATACCATTTATATCTGCAAAGGATCATAAACAAATTTTTGATGGTGGTAAGGGGCCAAATACTGGAGGGATGGGAGTTGTAGCACCTAATCCATATGTAACAGAAGAGGTTTTAAAGGATTTTGAAGAAAATATAATGAATAGGACTTTAGTTGGAATAAGAGAAGAAGGATTTGATTATAAAGGTATAATATTCTTTGGTCTTATGATAACTAAAAAAGGATCATATCTTTTAGAATATAATGTGAGAATGGGAGATCCAGAAACACAATCAGTACTTAATTTAATGGAAGGCGATTTACTAGAACTTATAGAAGCTTCATTAATAGAGAATTTGAAAAATACAGAAGTTAAATGGGAAAAAGGAGCATGTGTAAATGTAGTTTTAGCATCAAAGGGATATCCGGGAAGTTTTCCTAAGGGATATGAAATTACTATAGATGATGAAATTAAAGATAAAGTTTTTCTAGCAGGTGCAAAACTTGAAAATGGAATTTTAAAAACTAATGGGGGAAGAGTTCTTTCAGTGGTTGGATTTGGAGAAACAATAGAAAAAGCAAGAGAAGATGCTTATAATACTATAGAAAAAGTAGAATTTAGAGATAAATATTTTAGAAATGATATAGGATTAATTTAAAGATTAGAAAACTATTTTAAATATAAAATAATAAAGATAGAGAGAAAGGATACCGAAATGGTGTCCTTTTAGGTTAGTTAGATATATAAAACTAATAAATAAGAAATCGGTATATTATAAATTTACTTTTAAAATGTAATAATTAATATAATTTTTCCCAATAATATAAAGGTAAATAAAAATAAATTGAGCTATAAATGCTTAATAAAACCTTGGAGGAAAAAATGAACAGAGAAACTAAAAATCAAGTTTATGCAAAAGCAAAGGAAATGATAATAGCAGGAGAGTCTTGGGATAAAATAATGGAAGAAACAAGATTAAGACAAAAGGATTTAAGAAGGATACAAATGACAGAAATAGATCCTAAGTTTTAAAAAACTTATTAGGAATTATTTTGAAATTAATTCTCAATAAACTTACAGGGTAGCATAACATTGAAATGTGAGATGAAATTTTAATTTGAATTAATGTAAAAGACACCTGGACAGGAATAGATCTGTGTAAAAGCAATTCTATTACCTGTCTTTTTTATTTGTTAAGAGGTGAGTAAAGTGAGTAGTATAATAGAAAGATTAATAAATAAAAAAAATATCTGGGAAATATTTCAAAATTAGGAAGTATGATGTAAAATATAATTGATTATATATAAATTAAACACTCTAATAGTTAGTAAGGAGAAAAAAATGCGATTTTGTTTAATATTACAATTGAAAGAGAATATATTACCAATAGAATATAGAAAAGTTATATTAAGCTATATTAAAAATGCAATATCAAAATGTAATAATGGAAAATATTATGAAGAATTTTTTAAAGACACAAAGCAAAAGGATTATTGCTTTTCAGTAATACTACCAAAATCTAAATTTATTAAAGATAAAATAATACTAGATGGAAATGAGATAAGGATATTTTTTTCAACTGATAATAATAGAATGGGCTTTATATTATATAACGCATTTATTGCTCAAAAAAATAAGCAGTACCCACTACCCAATAATAATTTTATGATTTTGAAAAGTATAAAAAATCATAAAAGAGAAGAGATATATAATAATAAAGTTATATTTAAGACTACATTAGGAAGTGGCTTATGTGTAAGAGATCATGACATAGAAACAAATAAAGATATTTATTATGTATACAGTGACGAGCGATTTAGAGAAAAGCTAAAGATAGTATTAACTAATCAACTATTGAATGCAGGCTTTACTAAAAAAGAGGCTGAAGAGGTAAAGGTGAATCCTATACAGTGTAAGAACGTTGTAGTGAAGCATTATAGAAGATATATAGACACCACAATTGGAATATTTGAGGTACAAGCTAATAATAGAATATTACAACATTTTTATGATGTAGGCATGGGAAGTAGGCATAGCATGGGATTCGGAATGATAGATTTAGTAACTCAAGACTTAGTATAAGAAAGGAGGGTAATATGAAAACAAATTTACAAAATAATAGTTATGATACTATGTTAGAACCATCAGATTGGAGATTTTCAGCAGCTATAGTTGGGTTAATGCAATATTTAGATTATCATGATTTAGATTATAGGATAGAAGACGATTGTATTTATTACAATAGAGAAGATATTAATGAAGAAAAGTACTTAGAATTTGTAGAATATAAATATGGGGAAGAATTACATCATAAGATTGTAGAAAATATCCTTTCCAGAGAAGAGTTAAGTGATGAAGAAATAAAATTGGTGAATGATAAGTTATCAGCTAATACAATAATGAAAAAGACTTTTGGAAAGTTAAAATACGATAAAACAAATAAACAAGAAATATTAGATATTATTATTAAAAGTAGAAAAGAGCTAATTAGAGAAACTTTTAGAAGTAAAAGTGATATGTATGCTAATTATGCTAATACAAATCAACTGTTCAATGATTCTCAAAATAATTGCAGATTGATTGGATATTATATAGATTCCGGGAAAAAGGGTAAATCTACAGCGTTTAATTTTAATATAAGTACTTTTGTTGGATGTGATGAAAGAGAATTTGATTTTATTCCATTTGCCTTTGAAGGAACAAGAGAAGCTTTTTTTATAAATGATAATTATACTATAGATAGACTTAAAATATCTAATAAAACTCTAAGAATAAAGGTAGAAAGTGGCTTAGATTGGAGTAGCAAATCAAAAGATACAAGGCAAGTTTTATTTAAAGGAATTATAGAAAGTACAGATTTTATAGATAGAGATGTAGAAGTAATATTTAAGGATAGAGATAAGGGATATTTTGAAACTTTATATATAAGAAAAGAAAGTATAGATATATTTAAAAAAATTGCTGAAGAAAATATAGATTATAGGTCATTTTGCTTTTCTTATAAGGTAACAGAAAAGTATTATATAAATATTCAAAAGCAAGTAACCGATAGTATTTTAAATAATTTATTATTAGATAATTTAATAGAAATATTTTTAAAGGAAAAATATAGAAATGGCTTAGTAAGTCAACTTATAAAAATAAATGTATTAATAAGGAGGGATAAATCAATGAAGGATAGATTAAAAGGGGCATATAAAAATGCTAAACAAGTAGCAGAAGTATTAGAAATAAATAAATTAGAGAGCTATAAACAAAAATTAACAAGTTCGATTATATTTAAAGACTATGATAGAGTTTGTCAAATATTACTTCAATTAACCAATTACTCGGGAGTAGAGTTTGGATTTGTATATGATTTATTTGATGATTTTGAAGAAAATAAGGATTTAGCATATACCTTTATAAATGCATTATCAAAAAAGAGCGAGAATAAATAATAAGAGGTGGAATTATGAAAAATAAAAAAGCATTAACTTTAACTGTAGTAGCAAATATGACTTCAAATTATTCGGAAGGGTTAGGTAATATAGCAAGTGTACAAAAAGTATTTAAAAATAGGAAAGTATATACTATAAGAAGTAGGGAAAGTTTAAAAAATTCTATTATGGTTCAAAGTGGTATGTATGATGATTTAGAAACAGAAGTTGACGGTGCAACACAGAAATTGGCTAATAAGGATTTAAACGCATCTAATTGCAGGGCCCTTGAAGGGGGATATATGAGTACAAAAGGAACTACATATATTAGAAAAAGTTCTTTTTATTTAACAGATGCAATATCATGTGAAAGTTTTGTAAATGAAACAAGGTTCCATAATAATTTATATTTAGCTAATAATGAAGCAAAGAGTAAAAATATCAATTTACAAGAAAAAGATGGAGAAGCTGGACTTATGCCTTATCAATATGAATATGATAAATCTTTAAAAATATATAGCATAACAGTAGATTTAGAGATGATAGGAAAAGATGAAAATTTTGAACAAGAAGAGGGATATAAAGAAGCAGATAATAAGGAAAAAGCAGATAGAATAAATTCAATTTTAGAGGCAATAGAAAACTTAAGCTTAATAGTTAAAGGAAATCTAGATAATGCAGAACCAATATTTATAGTTGGAGGTTTATCAGATAGAAAGACACATTATTTTGAGAATGTTGTAAAGGTAGAAGAAGATAAATTAATAATATCAGAGGATTTAAAGGATAAAATAAAAAAAGGTTACTATGTTGGCTTACTTGAAGGAAAAGCATTGAAAAATGAAAATGAAATAAAAGCTAACTTAAATCCAATTTCTATAACAAAGTTCTTTGATAATGTTAGAAATGAAGTAAATACTTACTTTAATGTATAAGTATAAAAGAAGAAAGTAGGTAATTATAGTGAAAGCATTAAGAATAGTGCTAACTCAAAGTAGTGCTAACTATAAAAGAGAAGAAACAATAGATAATAAAATGACTTATCCGCTACCACCAATATCCACAATAATAGGAGCTATTCATAATGCTTGCAATTATAGAGAATATCATGCTATGGATATCAGTGTACAAGGTAAGTTTGAATCAATGCATAATGAGCCATATACTGACTATTGCTTTTTAAACTCTATAATGGATGATAGAGGGATATTAGTAAAGATGAAAAATGAAAGACTTTTATCAAGTGTTTTTGATAAAGTTGCTAGTGCTAAAAAATCTCAAGGTAATAGTTTTAGAAAAGGAATAACTATACAAGTTTATAATGAACAGTTATTAAATGAATACAGGAATTTAAAAGATATAAAAGATAAAATAGATGAATATAAAAAGAATAAGTATAAAGAAAAGCTACAAAAGTTTAAGAGTGAAAAAGCTAAACTTGCAGAAATAAAGAAGACGCTAGATAAAAAATCAAAAGAATTTTTAGAGTTATCTCAAAAGGAAAAAGAAATTAAAATAAAAGAAAATGAATTTAAAGAAAAAGTAAAAAGTTATGAAGTATATAATTATATTAAACCAATATCAAAATTTAGATCATTAACAACATCATTAAAATATTATGAAATATTAAATAATATAGAATTAGTTATTCATGTCAGAAGTGATGATGAAACTTTAAAAGATATAGAAAAAAATATTTATAATTTAAAGTCAATTGGAAGAAGTGAGGATTTTGTAGATGTAGCAGAAGCTAAAATTGTAACTCTAAAAGAAGATGATGACTGCGATATTATAAGTAATTACTCTGCATACTTAAACTATGATGATGTAAAAAATGAATGTATATATTTTGATAAAGCAAAGGCAGGACAAAGTATTAGTGGAACAAAGTATTATTTAAATAAAAACTATAAAATAGAAGATGGTAAAAGAATTTTCGAAAAAAAGAAAGTTATTTATGCATCACAATATATAATTGAAAGTACAAGTGATAATGTATTTATAGATGATGAAGATAATAAAGAATATATTGTTAACTTTATATAAAAGAATGTTGAGCAGTATGGTAATAGCCTTGCTGCTTTAAATTTAGGAGAGGTTCTATGGAGGAAAAATTAGATATATTAGATAAGGGTACATTAGAATTAATACAGAAATATATGGCGAAGCCAGATAAAACAATAAAACAACATACTCTAGATTTACTTGATAATTTATATGTGCTCGAGGGATTAGGATATATACACAAAGGTAAGTTGTTTAAATTAGTAGAAAAAGCATGCATATACCATGATTTAGGAAAACTTAATTGTGAATTTCAATATAGGGTTACTGGAAAAAGCAAAAGATTTGATGACTCTAAGGAGGTTGCTCATAATGTATTATCATTATACTTTATTGACAGTAAAAGTTTTGAAAATTTTGAAGACTATTTAAAAGTTGCTCATAGTGTATTAAATCATCATAACTATTGTAATAATTTTGATGAAATAAGTGAAAAAGAGGAATTAATACGAAATTTATTGAAAGATTTTAAAACTTATAAAGTAAAGAGAAAAATAAAGCCTAAGCTTAAATGTATAGTAGAAAATAATGAAAGCATAAAAATAAAGGGATACTTACACAAATGTGATTATAGTGCAAGTTCAGGAGATAAAATAGAGTATCCAAATAACTTTTTAGAGGATTCACTTTATGGGTTATTGGAAAAGTGGAAAAATAATAATAGTGAAGCTTCTTGGAATAAACTTCAAAAGTTTTGTATAGAAAATAGAAATGAAAATATAATAGCTATAGCACAAACAGGTATGGGAAAAACTGAGGCAGGATTGCTATGGATAGGTAATAATAAGGGCTTTTTTGTATTACCTATTAGAACTGCTATAAATGCAATATACGATAGGGCAAGAAAGGATATATTAGATAATAAATTAATAGATGAAAGAATATCAATACTTCATTCTAGCGCATTAGAATATTATATAAAAAATATTGAAAATGATAATGTTGAAAAAGAAGAAATTGATTTGCTTAATTATCATAAAGTAGGGAAACAGCTATCAATACCGTTAAATATATCTACAATGGATCAATTATTTGATTTTGTATATAAATATCAAGGTTACGAATTAAAAGCTACCACGTTATCTTACTCAAAAATAGTTATAGATGAAGTTCAAGCGTATGGGCCAGACTTGTTAGCATATTTAATATGTGGGTTAGAAAAAATCGTTGAATTAGGTGGTAAAGTAGCTATACTTACAGCTACTTTACCACCGTTTATAAAAGACTTATTAATGAAAAATATAAGATTTAAGGAAAATGAAGTCCCTTTTACTAATAATACCAAAAGACATAATTTAAAAGTACTAAATGGAAGAATAAATAGTGAAGATATTTACAATAAGTATAGTGAAAATAAAAGATTAGATAAAAATAATAAGATATTAGTAGTAACTAATACAATAAAAGAAGCTCAAAAACTTTATGAGCAGATAAAAGATTTAGTTCCTCAAAAAGAAATTCATATATTACACAGTAAATTTATAAGAAAAGATAGGCTAGAAAAAGAAGGAGAAATTATAGAGTTTGGCAGAACCTTTGATGAAAATAAAAATATAGATAAACGAAATGGCATATGGATATCAACATCAATAGTTGAAGCTAGTTTAGATATAGATTTTGATTATTTATTTACAGAGCTACAGGATTTAAACTCATTATTTCAAAGGCTAGGAAGATGTAACAGAAAAGGTAAAAAGGATAGTAGTAATTATAATTGCTATATTTATACAGAAATTGATAATGCAAATTTAACTAATGGAGATAAAGGATTTATTGATAAAAGGTTATACGAATTATCAAGAGAGGCAATAATTTCATATGATGGGCCAATATCAGAACAAGAAAAAATAAAATTTATAGAAACATATCTTACAACTGAAAAGCTTAAGGGAAGTGATTATATGAGGGAATATAAAAAGATATATGATTATATAAAAATAGTTCCACCATATGAGTTTGAGATAGAAAAAATAGATTTAAGAAATATTTTATCAGAAGAAATAATTCCAAGTCCTGTTTATGAAAAATATTTAGAAGAAATAGAAGAAATAGAGAATAAGCTATTACATGGAAATCTTAGTCCTTATGAAAGGATAAGGTTAAAAGATGAAATAAGAAAATTTACATTATCAATACATCTAAATGATGTTAAAAATTATGAGAGAGCAATGGCAAGTGGTCAGGCTATAAATTTTAAAAAGGTTTGTTTAAGTAAATATAAAAATGACTATATAAGGGTTATAGAGTGTGAATATGATGAGGTTGGATATAAAAAGATTAAGTATGATGAAGTGAGAAGAAGCACTAATATATGGTGATAGAGTATTTTGAGAGGTATGAAAATGAAAAAAGAAATTACTGGAGTAATGGTATATTACTATGAAGTTTGCAAAAGAAAACTATGGTATTTTTATAATGAAATACAAATGGAGCAAGGTAATGAAAGTGTTGAGATAGGTAAAGCAATAGATGAAGAAACTTATAAGAGAGATAAAAAACACATAAATATAGATAACATAATAAATATAGATTTCATAAGATCTAAAGGCGTATTACATGAAGTTAAAAAAAGCAAAAAATAGAAGAAGCAAGTATATTGCAAGTAAAATACTATTTATATTTTCTTAGCAAAAGAGGGGTGGAAAATATAAAAGCAAAAATAGATTATCCATTGCTTAAACAAAGTATAGATGTAGAGATAACAGACGAAGATATTATTATGATAGAAAAAATATTAGAGGAGATACAAAAAATAGTTGCATTTATAAATCCTCCTCCCTTAGAAAAAAAGAGAATATGTAAGTCTTGTGCGTACTATGATTTATGTTTTATATAAAAGGAGGATGAGAATTTATGAAAAGAAGTTATTATATTTATAACAATGGTGAACTAAAAAGAAAAGATAACTCTATAGCATTTATAGATGAAGAAGGTGAGAGGAGATATATTCCCATAGAGACAGTAAATGAAATTTATGTTATGTCTGAAATGAATTTTAATACAAGTTTAATAAATTTCTTATCGCAATATGATGTATTGATACATTTCTTTAATTACTATAGTTTTTATACTGGAAGTTTTCAGCCAAGAGAAAAGCTTGTATCAGGAAATTTACTAGTTAATCAAGTAGCTCATTATACAGATGAAAAGAAAAGGTTAGAAATAGCGAAAAAATTTATAGATGGAGCAAGTTATAATATATATAGAAATTTAAGATACTATAATGGAAGAGGTAAAGATGTACAAATATATATGGATAAAATAGAAACCTTAAGAAAAGGAATATACACTAGCGAAAACATAAATGAGTTAATGGGATATGAAGGAAATATAAGAAAAGTATATTATGAGGCTTGGAATATAATTATAGACCAAAAGATAGATTTTGTTAAAAGAGTGAAAAATCCACCAGATAATATGATAAATACATTAATATCATTTGTAAATACATTGGTTTACACAAAAGTCTTAGGAGCTATATATCATACACAACTAAATCCTACAGTTAGTTATCTTCATGAGCCAGGAGTTAGAAGGTTTTCGTTAAGTTTAGATATAGCAGAAATATTTAAACCCATATTAGCAGATAGACTTATATTTTCACTTTTAAATAAAAAACAGATAACTGAAAAAAGTTTTACTAAAGAATTAAATTACTTACATCTTACAAAAGAGGCATCAAAAATAATAGTAGGAGAATTAGATCAGAGGCTACAGACAACTATAAAACATAAAGATTTAAATAAAAGTGTATCATATGAATATTTAATGAGGCTTGAATGTTATAAACTTATAAAGCATTTATTAGGAGAGAAAGATTATGATCCATTTAAAATATGGTGGTAGGGGTGAGATTTAAATGTATGTTATATTAGTTTATGATATAAAAAGTGATGATGATGGACAGAGAGTTTTAAATAAGACTTTTAAAACATGTAAAAAATACTTATCTCATATACAAAACTCAGTATTTGAAGGGGAGTTAGCAGAGTCACAAATAATTAAGCTAAAATATGAATTAGATGGTATAATAAGAAAGGATAAAGATTCTATAATATTATTTAAAAGTAGAAATGAAAGATGGTTATCTAAAGATATGTGGGGTAAAAAAGAGGATAAGACTAGCAATTTTATTTAATTGTCGATCTAAGATAATGTTAAAATATAGGGAAGTAGACAATGATAGTAATATTAAGAGATTAGAGAAATATTTTATATAATTTATGTAGTTTATATTAGTAATATAATTTTATTATTAGTAGATAGACAAAAATGACCCGTAGACATAAGTAATAGTGTAGATTGTCGGAGAACGGATATTAGTAGCACCATATTGGAATGTAAATCCGAATACATAAGTATATGGAATTAAAATATCTTCATATTAGTAGCACCATATTGGAATGTAAATAGATACTTTATTATTTGTTTCCTCTTCAAATTGTTTATATTAGTAGCACCATATTGGAATGTAAATACACTATTTATATAAGAGTTTAATACTCTTTCTTCATATTAGTAGCACCATATTGGAATGTAAATTTGATGTAATGATGATTAGTTTAGGTGAAAGATTCATATTAGTAGCACCATATTGGAATGTAAATTTCAATCTTACTAATAGATCTGTAAGAGTTTATGGAATATTAGTAGCACCATATTGGAATGTAAATTTAGTATCTTGTTATAATATGGATATATTTTATATAATATTAGTAGCACCATATTGGAATGTAAATAAATAACACAAATTCATCAAAAAATCAACCCCTTTCATATTAGTAGCACCATATTGGAATGTAAATATTTTTTATGACTTAGCAGATAAATTACTTATAGATGATATTAGTAGCACCATATTGGAATGTAAATTATAGATACAGATAAAGAAGAATGTATAAGAAGGGCATATTAGTAGCACCATATTGGAATGTAAATGAAACTGTAGCAACAGGAACAAGTTTGACTGGATGTAATATTAGTAGCACCATATTGGAATGTAAATGAAGGAATACACACAGTTAATGAAAAAGGCTTTGAAATATTAGTAGCACCATATTGGAATGTAAATGAGATGGAAAGGTTACTACAATATGAATTTAGTGGAATATTAGTAGCACCATATTGGAATGTAAATCTAAAGTTTTATGTATGAGACAAGATGACCCTAATAATATTAGTAGCACCATATTGGAATGTAAATTTTACAAGCTGGTTTTCTAAAGTTTGCAGTTGGGCCATATTAGTAGCACCATATTGGAATGTAAATTATGTATATATAGAAGAAGATGAGATTGAATTAAGTATATTAGTAGCACCATATTGGAATGTAAATTATATTGAAACATGTGGATATGGAAATATATTTGATATTAGTAGCACCATATTGGAATAGATAGTAGGAAGTTTACATGAAAATAAAAATATCAACTCCAATTTTTGTATGAATCACTTATATTTTATGAAAAACTATGTTAAATGAATATTATTGATTATATTAGCTAACTAATAATATATTTTAATAAATTTACTAAAAATCAAGTTTATGCAAAAGCAAAGGAAATGATAATAGCAGGAGAGTCTTGGGATAAAATAATGGAAGAAACAAGATTAAGACAAAAGGATTTAAAAAGAATACAAATGACAGAAATAGATCCTAAGTTCTAAAAAATTTAAACATTATTAAAAAATATATATGGTCTAGAAGAAGTGGATTATTGTAATCTGCTTCTATTTTTTATAAAAATAATATTACTATATATACTTTTAATAAATAAGCTGTAATATTATTCTAAGATTTTTATATTATGCAAAAAAAATGCTTTCCTTTTTCATATATTTTTGGCATAATATAAAGGTATTTATAAAAAAAATATGTCTAATTATGTTAAACTGAAAAATGGATATACTAACTATATAATAATAAATACAATAAAAAGAAGGAGAGTACGTATGAAGAAAAAATTGTCTAAAGAAGCTTATGGTGGCGTACATGGTAAAGATTATGTACCATACATAACAGATAAGTCGAAGAGTGGAACAAACCTATCTGTTATAATAATAGGAATAGTATTGTCTGCTGTATTTGCAGCATCAACTGCTTATTCTGGAATGAAGTCAGGATTAACTGTTGCGGCAGGAATACCAGGGGCTATAATAGGTTCAATGCTTATAGGAGCTTTTGCTCGTAATAAAGGTATTCTTGGAAAAAATATAACACAAGGTATGGCAAGTGGTGGAGAGTCTGTAGCTAGTGGTATGATTTATGTATTACCTTCAATTATCTTAATAGGAAGTAATATTACATTCTTAGAAGGATTAATTGTAGGTGTAGGTGGAGTTCTATTTGGAATGGGATGTCTATCTTTAGTTTATAAATATCTAATAGTAGAAGAGCATGGAAAACTTATGTATCCAGAATCTATGGCTATATCTGAAACACTTATTGCTTCAGAAGGTGATGGGGATGCTATAAAGTTCATGGGAATTGGATTTGTAATAAGTGGTATTATAAATGTATTAACAGGATCATTTTTAAACATTATAAACAACAGTATAACTTATGTAGGAAGTAAATTTTATAAATGGAAGTTTTCTACTGAAGTAAATCCACTTTTACTAGGTATAGGCTTTATAGTTGGATTAGAAGTATCACTAACTATGTTTGCAGGTTCAATATTAGCTAATTTTGGTGTTTCACCATTAATAGGATATTTTACTGATATGGCAGCAAATAATATGCATTCTTGGAATGATGCTTCATTATTACTTAACCAAATGGATGTAAATGCGATATCAGGAAGTTACGTTAAGTACATAGGTGCTGGAATGATGCTTTGTGGAGGTTTAATAGGAGCTATTAAACTTATACCAACTATAGTTGTTTCAATTAAAGAAACATTAAAAGCAAAATCAGGCAAAGATAGTAACTCAGAAAGTGATTCAAGTGAAATAATAATACTTTTAGCAGGTAGCATTATTGCATTTATAGCTGCATTTATGATATCTCAAAGTATTAAGATGGCTATAATAGCTGTTATTGTTTCTTTATTATTATCTTTACTTTTTGTAATAGTTTCTGGACGTTTAACAGGTACAATAGGAACATCAAACCTTCCTGTATCAGGTATGACAATTGCTTCATTAGTTATATTAACATTAGTTTTTGTTATAATGGGATGGAGTAGCCAAGCGGATAATAAATCATTGCTTTTATTTGCAGCATTTATGGTTGTTGCAATATCTGTAGCTGGAGGATACAGTCAATCTCAAAAAGTATCTTACATAATAGGTGGAAGTAAAAAAGAAATGCAAAATAGCTTTTTAATTTCAAGTATAGTAGGTGTTGTTGTTGTTACAGGAACAATAAAGATACTATCAGAACAATTAGCAGTTACTGGTGCAGATGCACAATTTGCATTACCACAAGCTAATTTAATGGCTACATTAACATCAGGTATTATGTCAGGTGATTTACCTTGGCCTATGATACTTGTAGGTATTGTTATGGCATTATTCTTATTCTTACTAAATCTACCAATAATGACAATAGCAATTGGATTCTACTTACCTATATCAACAACTTCAATAATATTAGTTGGAGCATTAATTCGTGTGTTTGTTGAAAAGATGAGTAAGAACGAAAAAGAAAAAGAAGCTAAAGTTGCAAATGGAATAAGCTTATCTTCAGGGCTTGTTGCAGGAGGTTCAATAATAGGACTAGTAGGAATAATCTTACAAGTAACAGGTTTAATAACTCCTAAAACTCCAGTTGGATTTGCTTCTGGTAATATGATGGCTATAATATTATTAGTTATTTTAGTTATAGCTACTACAGTACCAATTATGAAATCAAAGGTTAGTAAAACAGAATAATAACTATTAGAAATTATATTTATATTTTTAATAGTTTAGATTAAGAAATATAAATTAATATAAAAGAGGCTATCTAATTAACGGATATAAAACCATTAATTATGATAGCCTTTTTTATTTTATATAAAATGAAATGAAAGATATAATAAAAGAATATATTTAATATAGATTGCAGTGGTATAATAAAAAATGATTAATATTTTCTTTTAAGTATTTAAACCTTAATGAAGATAAGGTTGAGTTATAGTTAAATTAAATATAAAAAAGTTATAACAAAGAAAAAAGTATTTAAAAGCAACAAAATATATTGACAAAATTTACAAATAGGAATATGATGGTAAAGTAATAAAGTAAAAATATAAAAAGGAGGTAGGAAAATGTCAAACATTATGTTTAATTTAGAAATGTTATTTAAAGATAATAAAAGTAAATATATTAAAGACTATATTAATAATCCTATCTCATTGTGTAAGTTTATATGTAGGTGATTTATACAATATTACTTTATAAAAGTATATATTCGTTAAAAATATAAGAATATTACTTGAATTTATATAAAGATAATTAGGGCCAAGGGTTATTACTCCTGGCTTTTTATTTTGTTTAAAATTATAAAAACATATAAGTAAAAGGTCATGGGTAACTGTGGCCTTTTTGTCTTTTTAAGAAGGAGAGAGGGGTGTATGTATAACAAATAATCAAAAATAATATTAGTAATGAATTAAAGGGGGAAAATTTTATGACTAGAGTACTAAAATATGTTTCAAAATACAAGTCGATGCTAATAATTGGAACATTATCTATGCTTGCAGTAATTGGGGTAGATTTATTTATACCATACTTGCAACAAATCTTTATAGATGATGGAGTTATAGCAGGAAACAACAATATAATAATTAAAGTTTTGTTAGGAATGCTATTAATTACAATAATAAAAGCTATTTTTGGATATTTAAAAGAATTTCTTTATGATCTTTTAAGTGTAAGAGTTCATGAAGATATAAAAAATGATTTATTTAATCATATTCAAAAATTAGAATTTAAGTATTTTGATAATATGAATACTGGTGAGCTAATGTCAAGAATAGGAGAAGATGTAGAAAATATATGGCAAACTATAGGGTTTGGACTTAGATTGTTTATAGAAAATATAATATACTTTGTAGTTTCTACAGTTATCTTATTCAAATTAAATTTTACCTTAGCTTTAGCTTGCTTTATCATAATGATACCAATAGGTTTTATAGCAATAAAGTTAGAAAATAAATTTGGGAAATCTTATGAAGAGATAAGTGATCAAACGGCTAAGATTAATACAACAGCTCAAGAAAATATAGCAGGGGTAAGATTAGTAAAGGCATTTTCAAGGGAAAAATATGAAATAACTAAATTTTTAAAGATGAATAGAAGTTACTATGATTTAAACATGAAACAAGCTAAAATAATCGGTGACTTTTTTCCACCAATAGAATTTTTAACAAATATATCATTGGTTATAATGATAGTTTTTGGTGGATATCTTGTTATGAAAGAAAATATTACTATAGGAGTTCTAGTAGCATTTAGTGGGTATATTTGGAATCTTATATGGCCAATGAGAATGTTAGGAGAATTAATAGATTTACTTTCTAGAAATAGTGCTTCAGCTAAAAAGATATTTGAAATAATGGATAGAGAACCTGAAATTAAAAGTAAAGAAAAAAGCTATAAAAATGATGACTTAAAAGGAGATATAACCTTTAATAACGTTAGCTTTAAATATAATGATGAATATGTTTTAAAGAATATAAATTTAGATATTAAATCTGGAGATACAGTAGCTATAATGGGAACTACAGGTTCAGGTAAATCAACTTTAATTAATTTGATAGGAAGATATTATGATTTAAGTGAAGGAAATATAAAAATAGATAATGTAGATATAAAAGATTATGATTTAGACTTTTTAAGAAAAAATATGTCTATTGTTCCACAAGATACATTTTTATTTTCAGATTCAATAATTAACAATATAAAATTTAGTAATGAAAATGCACAAACAAAAGAAGTTGAAAAAGCAGCTTCATTAGCATGTGCCTTAGATTTTATAGAAGAACTAGAAGAAGGTTTATATACAGAAATAGGAGAAAGAGGACTTGGTTTATCAGGAGGACAAAAACAAAGAATATCAATAGCTAGAGCATTAGTAAGAAACTCTAAAGTATTAATATTAGATGATTCTACATCTGCATTAGATATGGAAACAGAACATGAATTATTAAAAAATCTATCAAAAAGAGATGTAAAGAGCACAACTTTTATTATAGCTCATAGAATTTCTGCTGTAAAAAATGCAGATATAATAATCTATTTAGAAAATGGTGAAATAAAAGAAAAGGGAACCCATGAAGAACTATTAAAGCTTAAGGGAAAGTATTTTGATATTTATTGCAACCAATTTAAAGACTTTAATGAAATAGAAGAGGAGGTGGTTTAAGATGGAAAATACAAATTTAATAAAAAAAGATGAAGAAGTAATAAGAAGAAGTAAAAGCGAAATAACAGTAAAGCTTTTAGAATATCTTAAACCTTATAAATTTAAATCCTTTATAGTTATATTACTTATGATATTTGTTATGATATCTTCAATAGTTAATCCATTGCTTTTAAAGATAGCAATAGATAAGTATGTAGTAAATAAGGATGTAAAAGGATTGATTTTAATAGGAATAATACTAATAGTATTAAATTTACTTGCATGGGGTTTATCAAAAATTAGATGGAATATGATAACTTCAATAACTAATAATATTTTAGTTAATATAAGGCATGAATTATATAGCCATATACAATACTTATCATTTGATTTTTTTGATGGAAGACCAGTTGGGAAAATACTTTCAAGAGTAGTTTCAGATGTTAATTCATTAAAAAATTTATTTTCTCAAAGTATTCAATCTCTTATACCACAATTATTAAATCTTTTATGTGTAGCTATTATTATGTTTTTTCTTAACTATAAACTAGCTTTAGCCTCAGTAGCATTACTACCAGTACTTGGTATAGCTATGTTTTGTATTGAAATATATTCAAGAAGAAGATGGGAAATTTATAGAAATAAGAGGTCAAACTTGAATGGTTTTACTCATGAAGATTTTTCAGGAATAAAAATAGTTCAAGGGTTTGCTAAAGAAAAAGGAACAGAAAATAATTTTAAATCAATGGTAAAGGAATTAAGTAATTCTTTTGTAAGAGCTGTTATGTTAAATGATTTCTTTTGGCCACTTGTAGAATTATCATGGGGAGCTGGTACTTTAATAGTATTTGCAGTTGGATATAAATTAGTTATAAATAATGAAATACAAATAGGAACATTAATAGCATTTTCAATGTATGTAGGAATGTTTTGGAGACCTATAATGAATCTTTCAAGTTTTTATAATACTTTAATCACAAACTTTTCAGCAGCAGATAGAATATTTGATATTTTAGATATGAAGCCAGTAATAAAAAATGAAGAAAATGCAAAGAAAATAGGAAAGATTCAAGGTATTGTAGAATTTAAAGATGTTAATTTTTCTTATGATGAAAATACAAAAGTTTTAAAAGATATAAACTTCAAAGTTAATAAAGGTGAAAAAATAGCATTAGTTGGAGCAACTGGTGCAGGAAAAACAACTATAGTTTCTTTATTAAGTAGATTTTATGATCCTACATCTGGAGAAGTTTTAGTGGATGGAAAGAATATAAAAAATGTAGATTTAGAATCTTTAAGAAGTCAAATGGGAATAATGCTTCAAGATACATTTTTATTTTCAACAACTATAATGGAAAATATAAGATATGGAAGATTGGATGCAACTGATGAAGAAGTTATAAATGCAGCAAAGGCAGTTAATGCTCATGAATTTATTTTAAAATTAGAAAATGGATATAACACAGAAGTAAATGAAAGAGGTACAAGATTATCTTTAGGACAAAGGCAGTTAGTATCATTTGCAAGAGCATTACTTGCAAATCCTAGAATATTAATATTAGATGAAGCAACATCTAATATAGATACAGAAACAGAAAAATTAGTACAAGAAGGAATAGAAAAACTGCTTCATGGAAGAACTTCCTTTGTTGTAGCACATAGATTATCTACCATAAGAGATTGTGACAAAATTATGGTTATAAATGATGGAAGAATAGAAGAAGTGGGTAGCCATAATGAGTTGCTAAATAATAAAGGTAGCTACTATGACTTATACATGACACAGTATAAATTCTTAAATGAAGGAGCATAAGAAAGATAATTAAAAATTTAGGCTCTGTTTTAAATTGCTATTGATAATGGAAAGTATAAAGTGGATAAATAAATTTATCCACTTTTAATTCGTAATAGTTTAAAATTTAGTACATAAAGATTCTATTGGATTACCTTAAATAATTATAATTAATTTAAATTTGCTCTCTACAGATTTTAAATAAACACTAATAACCACCTTAGAGTATACTTTATTTTTGTGAAATTTTCTTAATGCATAACACTCCAACTAATATTCCAATTGTCAAAAAGCATATAAAACTTGAACAAAAAGGTATTAAGTAATCTAAAATAGACCCATTCCTTGTAAACACATTTGATAATTTGGGAATAAGTATGATGAATATTAAATCAATAATAAAAATAGTTATAACCTTATTTTTTCCCATCTGAAATCCCCCCTAATAATTCATATTTTAATACAATTACGCAATAATATATATTTTAATTATACATTTATTTGAAATATAATTCTACAAGAAATGGAAATAATGTATCCTTAATTTTACATTTCCTGTGATAGTCTCTTATTTTAAATTAAAGCTGTATAAATATATTTATGTAATTAAAGGCGTAAGGTCAATAAAAGAATTATTATTAATATAAAATATATACATTTAAAAAATAAAGTAAAAGATATATAATTAATATGAAAATAAAATAGATATTATAAAAGGGGAGTTAGAGATGATATATGAGAAAATAAATCTAAGGGATATTTCAAGTAAATTAAAAGATAGCAATGCTATAATGAGTACTTATATTCCAGAAAATAGTGAAGAAATTAATATAAATAAGAAAAGAGAAACTATAATTATATGCCCAGGAGGGGGATATGTAGGAACATCTGATAGAGAAGCGGAACCAGTTGCATTTAAATTTATTGCAGAAGGGTTCAATGTGGTTGTCTTAAGATATAGTGTTGCTCCAAATAAATTTCCTAAAGCATTAACAGAACTTGCAGCTACTGTTAATTATATTCGTAGTAAAGGTGAAGAGTGGAATGTTGATAGTAATAAGATTATAGTATGTGGATTTTCAGCAGGTGGACATCTTGCAGGAAGTTTAGGAGTTTTATGGGATAATAAAATTTTAGAGGAAACTTTAGGATTAAGCAAAGATGATATAAAACCAAATGCAATGATACTTTGTTATCCAGTTATAACTAGTGGTGAATTTGCTCATAAAGGTTCTTTTGATAATTTATTAGGAGAAAATACAAGTGAAGGTGAAAGAGAAAAACTTTCTTTAGAAAAATTAGTATCAAAAAATACACCTAAAACATTCTTATGGCACACTTTTGATGATGGAGCAGTTCCAGTACAAAACTCTTTATTTTTTGCAAATTCATTAGCAGCTAATAATGTACCTTTTGAACTTCATATATATCCAAGCGGTGTACATGGATTAAGTCTTTGTGAAGAACTTACTGCTATGAATGGGCAAAGTGAACACATCAATGATCATGTATCTACTTGGTTTAATTTAGCAGTAGAATGGATTAAAAAACTTTAAAATTAGTTATAAATTGAGAATTAAACATAATGATATGTATTAACTTGTAGTTTCTCATTATAATAAAATCTCCAATTTAATGCATATCATTAATGAGGCTAATTCCTAATTTAACTGTGTAAAGTGGCAGAATATAAGTTATCGTAGCATTTATATTCGTAATTTATAATTATTATTTTTGTTTATCTGTTGAACATATATTTTATTTAAGATATTTTAAAAATACAAAAATAGTTAGGAACCTAAATATTTTTGTTAACATTTATGGAAATAGTAGCATATACTAAAATTAGTTAGGTACCTAAGTAATTTAAAATAGTTTGGAGGAATTAAAATGACAGATAAAAATTCAAGTGAATTATATGATGCTATGCAAAAGTTAAATAGATATATGCACAGAAGTAGACATAAAGCAATGAAATCAAAAGATGGGATTCATCATGGGAAAATGAGATTATTAGCTTTAATTTCAGAAAATGATGGAATTATACAAAGAGATTTAGCAGAAATGATTGATATGAGACCATCATCAATGACAGAAATGCTTTCTAGTTTAGAAAAGAATTCATTAATTAAACGTGAGCAAGATGAAAAGGATCGTAGAATTATGCATGTTTATTTAACTGAAGCTGGAAAGACATCATTAGAAGAAGTTGAAAATATAAATGATAATTTATCAAATTCAATATTTAATTGCTTAACTGTTGAAGAAAAAGAAAAAATGTTAGGTATTATAAATAAAGTAAATAAGAATCTTGAATCACTAAATAATATAGGTGAGGATGATGACAATTGTGGAGAGGGGCATCATGGACATAGTTGCCATCATAGAAAATGTGGAGCAGGAAGATGTCACCATCATCATGGATAAAAGAAAATTTATTATAGTTTAGTAAAAATAACTATAGATGGAATTATAAAATACTATTGTAGGAGATTGTGGAATTAAGTTATCAGAAAGAGAAAAGCAACTTATATCTATTGCTAGAGTAATTTTAAAATTTAATGCGTATTTAATAAGAGTAGTATGTATCCTAAAAAGTTGACGTGAAATGCCTTTTTATTTATAATTTCAGTAGTATTAAAGTTTATAAGGAGAAATAGCTAATGACAAACTTGGATTTTATTTATAATCGTAAAAGTATAAGACAGTTTAAGGACATACCAGTAAAAAAGGAAGATATATTAGAAATAATAAAGGCTGGGACTTATGCACCATCTCCAAAGCATCAACAAAACTGGCACTTTGTTGTATTACAGAATAAAGAAGTAATAGATGAAGTAGCTAATATAGTTACTAAAAGCCATGAAAGAATTGGACAACTTGCAAAAAATGAAAAAGATTTTAAAAGACATATGAGTGTAATAAACTATTATACATGTTTTAAAAATGCACCTGTTGTGATATTAGTATATGGTAGTGAATATAAAATGATAGAATATAAGATATTAAAAGAAAATAATGCACCAAAAGAAGTTTTAGATGTATTATTATCACCACAATCAGCAGCTCAAGGAATAGGAGCAGCAGTGGAAAATATATTGCTTGCAGCAACAGAAATGGGATATGGAACTTGTTACATGACAGGACCTACACATGCAAAAAGTGAAATTGAAAGTTTAATTAACTTTAATAAAGATGGTTACGAGCTTATGTCTATGGTCGCTTTAGGTGTACCTGAGGATAATACTCCAAAACAGCCACCACGTAAAGCATTAGAAGAAGTTGTAACATTTATAGATTAATCACAAAGGGGCTAACGAAACGCGAGCCCCTTTTAAAAAAAATTATTATTTAAGATTTATTATTTTTCAGATTCTGGCATATTTTTAATAAGTTTTATTATATAACTTAGAGTATAAAAATCTCTATCTAATTCATTAGTAATATAATTTAACCCTTTAATTAATGTTTCTTCATTAAAGTTTTCTAAAAGAATCATAATGTTTAAGTAATTAAGATCCCCATCTTTTGTGTCTAGAATTCTTGAAGCTTTTATGTATTTATTATTGAAAGTATTAAAAGCTGCATTTTTAAGTTCTTCACTTATTTCTATTTTAGGCATTTCATCAAAAATTCTTATTTCAGGATTATTAATATCTAAATTTTTAGCTTTACTTATATCTGTTGATACAAATATAGTATTTATAAATTTTGCATCTTTAAAGTCAACATCTTGTAATTTAACGGAGTCAAATATGGTGTTTTCAAAAATTGCATTTTTAAAATTACTCTTTCTAAAATTTGTTCCTATAAATTCAGACCATTTAAAACTACATTTCATAAAGCTAGATGATTTAAAGTGTGCTCCTCTAAAATTTACATAATCAAAGTTTGAACCAGCAAAATTACAGTTATAACAATTACTTTTTTCAAGATTTTGATACATAAAGTTCTTATCTTTCTTTTCTATATTATTATAATGAAAATTTCTTTTTGTGTTTTGGTTTACAGCCATTATTGCCTCCATCTTAATCCATTTGGATAAATTAAATTGTATTTTAGATTTATTTAGTCTAGTTAATATTATCATACTGGTGAGATTATTACTAATAAATAATGTAGATATATGGTTACTTTAAACATCAGGCATATTATTATACATATTTTCTTATTGCTTTAGCGACACCTGCATTTGTATTAGATTCTGTAATAAATGTTGCAGCTTCTTTAACTTTATCAATAGCATTTCCCATTGCAACCCCAACTTCAGCAAACTCAATCATAGAAAGATCATTTTCACTATCACCAATACACATAACTTCACTTCTATCTAAGGATAAATATTTTGTAAGATATTTTACAGCCTCTCCCTTAGAACTACCTTTTTTCATAATCTCAAAATTATCATTCCAAGAAGAAACTATTTCTAAGTTAGGACATTTTTCTTTAAGTTCCTCTTTAGCTTTTAATAACTTAGCAGTGTCATTTTTTTCTATGCAGACTCCTTTTAAAATTTGACCATCATATAATTTATAAATATCATGAATATTATTTAAAACCTCTAATTTAATTTTATCTTCTTCCTTAAGTGTTTTATTTAATATTTTATAAATATTATTTTCAGGTAAATCTTCCATAGAAACAATTCCAAAATTAGCTGTTAAATATGAAAATAAATTATATTTTTTAGAAATTTCTAGGAAACTTTCAGCATCATCAATATTTAAAGGGTTATTATATATTTCTTTTCCATCACTACCACCAATAAATGCACCATTAGAAGCAATAATAGGCGTAGTTAATCCTATTAAGTCTGAATAAAGCTTAGCACAGTTATAAACCCTTCCTGTAGTAATTGCAACATGAACACCTTTCTTTATGCATATTTAATTGCATTTTTATCTTCCTCTGAAACATTATGTTGATCCATTAAAAGTGTTCCATCCATGTCAATGCATATAAGTTTAATACTCATAATAAAACCTTCTTCCTAAGTGAAATAATATAGTTATTATAGACTTTTCTTGTTTAAACTAGAAATAGGTATTTTAAATGTTAATCATAAAATAAGTTTATATATTAATAGTATGCCATAATAGAAGTTTATTTAAATAATGATCTTGAAAATTCAAAATTTGAAGTTTTGATACCGATAAGAAAGAAATAGAGATTAAATAAGCAAAGGGAGTCGCGTTTCGCGACCCCGTTTCTAGTTATTAGGTATCCACATTTTTAAAGTAATTAATTTTATAGTCAGCCCCCCATTCAAGCATAGAATCTAATATAGGTTTTAAACTATGTCCAAGTTCTGTTAAAGTATATTCAACTCTTGGTGGAACTTCAGCGTAAACTTTTCTGATTAATAGCCCACTTTCTTCCATTGAGCGGAGGTTTGAAGTTAGAACTTTTTGGGTTATAGTACCTAAAGATTTTTTTAATTCCCCAAATCTTTTTGTTCCAGTAAGTAAATCACGTATAATCAATACCTTCCACTTATCTCCAATAAGTTGTAGTGTAACTTCAACAGGACAAGCCGGTAGTTCTTTATTCATATAATGTACATCCCCCTTCAATAGTATCTAAATAGATACTATAGCACTTTCAAGTGCTTACTATACAATTGATATTATTGAATTTATTATTATATTGCAAGGAAAAATTATAATAAATTAATGGGGGGTAATTTAAGATGAATGAAGTAGTAGAATTTTTAAAAGAAAATCCAGTTCAATATTTTGCAACTGTAGGTTTAGATGGAAAGGCGAAAGTACGTCCATTTCAATTTATGATTGAAAAGGAAGGAAAGCTATATTTTTGTACAAATAATAAAAAGGATGTGTTTAATGAAATTAAGAATAATCCTTATGTAGAAGTATGCGCATCAAGCCCTAAATTTGAGTGGCTTAGACTAAATGGGAAAGTAGTATTTTCAAATGATTTAGATATAAAAAGGGAAGTTATAGAATCTAGCAGCCTTGTTAAATCCTTATATAAAAATGCTGAAAATCCAATTTTTGAAATATTTTATCTTCAAGAAGTTAAGGCTGTAATATCAGATTTTTCAGGAAATCCACCAAGAGAATATAATTTATAAAATTATATAAATAGTAATAAAAGCTCCTTAATCATATTTTAATATATGTTTTAAGGAGCTTTTTTGATTTTTATAATATTTAATGATTAGTATGAATTTGAAAGATTAATTATTATATGATTATTTTAATATTATCAGTATTTTGAAGATAAGCAATTACAATCTGAAGTTGATAGTAAGGAGACAAGCGTGGATTTAAAATATAAAATTTATTTAAGTTATAGATAATAGTGTATAATTTATCTATATTAATAATATTTAAGAAGGAGGAAAATTTAAATGAAAAAGTATAAAGCAATAATAATGTTTAGAACATTTTTATCAATGATAATTAATCCAATATTTGTAATAGTATATTTGATATCACTATATGAATTTTATACTTTGTGTAGATTTGGAAGAGTTGATCATAATATTACACTTTTAAAAATATGTATGATATTCTTTTTGTCATGTATTATATATTTAATTGACATGACTAGGCGGAGATACATGATTTCTTCAGGGCGTATTATAGATAATTATATATTTTACAGTGATAGTATAATAATTTTAAAAGATACAGAAATAAGATTTGATTTTGAAGAAATTAAATTGTTTAAAATAAATAATAAATATGCTTATATAGAATTTAAAAATAGAGAAATTTTAGTTTTAAATATGAGGAATAAGACTCCTTATGAAATAAAAAATATAAGGGACTCCATAAATAATTATGTAAGTACATTGAATAAATCTTCTTTAAAAACAATTTGGACATATATAGCAATAATTATTATAGTTATTACAACATTATTTTATGGGGCAAAAATATATCATAGTGCAACCAACTTTAGAGGAAAACTTTCATGGGTTTTATATGATTTAGGTCATAAAAAAGAAATAAAACTAGAACATAATAATATTTATGAAGATGGTATAGAAGGCCTATTTAATGATATTAATGACAAGCTTCATATGCCAGAAACTTTATATCTTTCTGATGACTTTAGTCTTGAGTTTGATTCGGAAGGAACAATTCAGTCTTTTTATTGCTTTCTTTATGGAAAGAATGATAAAGATGAATTAGAAAGTTATTTAATTTCGTATGACAGTAATAAGTCTAAAAAGATAAGTATATCTTTAAATGGATATGTTAATGCAGATTTTAATGAGGATAAGCTTCTAGAACCATTAATTAAAACATTGAAAGTTATTCCGATTAAAGATACAGTAAGTAAATGGAATGAAAATAAGTTTGGAATTCTTTATTATGGAAAAAGAAGCTTTGGTTTTAATAAAGAAGGGGTTGTTTATATAGATAAAGAGGGTAATACAAAGTCACCAGATGAAATATCTTCTGAAATAATAGGCTATACAGTTTCTGTATATGTTCCAGGAAAAGAGGATATTTATACTCCTATTAGATATAACTTAGTGGAAGAGTTAAATAATATAAAAGGCGATAAGCTAAATAAAACTGAAAATAGAAAACCTGTGAGTACAGCAAATAGTGAAGATAAAGAATTCTATTTATCCGACAGTACTGGATATAAATTAAGAGTTGTTGGGGCAGCAGCAGGTAGTAGATTTTATTCTTTAGAAGGAACTAAGGATGGGGGAGCTACATGGGATATTATAAATGAAGATCCATTTAAGGGAAGAGGTGGAGGAGCATCAGGAGTAGCCTTTATAAATGAGAAGCTTGGCTTTATAGCTTTATCACATAGTGGTGGTAGTTATGGTGAACTATATCGTACTGAAGATGGAGGTTTATCTTTTGAAGTAATAGATATTCCTAAGATAGAGGTAACTCTTGATAATGGAAGTGTTATTTCTCCATTTGATTTTCCTGAAATGCCTTATGAAGAAAATGGAGTTTTAAATGTATTAGTTGGTCAAGGTGCTGATGGAGATTATAATGGGAATTCTAGTGCATTATATCAATCAAAGGATGATGGAATAACATGGGAATATATTGAGGAAGTTAAGAAATCAAGAGAATAAATAATAAAAATATAGAAGTTTCTAAAAAAATGATATAATTTAAATAAAATATAAATTTTACGGAGGAGAAATATGCTTACAATTGGTTATATAGGAAATGGTAAAAGTACTAATAGATATCATTTACCATTTGTTTTACAAAGAAAAAATATAAATATAAAGACAATATATCAAAGAAATCCCAAAAATGAAGCTTGGGATAGAATAGAAGGAGTAAATTATACATCTGACCTAGATGAATTATTAAATGATAAAGATATACAATTAATCGTAGTTTGTACAAGGCAAGATAGTCATTATAATTACGCAAAATTAGTATTGGAGCATAACAAGCATTGTTTAGTTGAAAAGCCATTTATGAAAACTTATGATGAAGCAAAAGAAATATTTGACTTAGCAAAGGAAAAAGGGCTAATAGTTCAAGCATATCAAAATAGAAGGTTTGATAGTGACTTTTTAACAGTTCAAAAGGTAATAGAAGAAGGTAAGCTTGGGGATTTGCTAGAGCTTGAGATGCATTTTGATTATTATCGTCCAGAGGTGCCAGAATCAACTAATAGTTTTTCACCTTATGATTCATATTTATATGGTCATGCTTGTCATACATTAGATCAAGTTATAAGTTATTTTGGAGAACCAGATAAAATTAATTATGATGTTAGACAATTACTAGGAACAGGTAGAATGAATGACTATTTTGATTTGGATTTATATTATGGAGTATTAAAAGTATCTGTTAAATCTAGTTACTTTAGAATAAAAGAAAGACCTAGCTTTGTTTTATATGGTAAAAAAGGATGCTTTGTAAAAGAAACTAAAGATAGACAAGAAGAGCATTTAAAGATGTTTTATATGCCAACAAATAAGGATTTTGGAGTTGATACCTTTAATCATTATGGAACATTAACATATATGGATGATGAAGGAACAATCCATGAGGAAAAAGTTAAATCTGTTAATGGTGATTATGGAAGAGTATATGATGATTTATATGAAGCAATAGTAAATAATAAAGATAAAACTATAACAGATGAGCAAACTTTACTGCAACTAAAAATATTAGAAGAGGGAATTAAGAATTTAAAGTAAGATAATATTGTAGATATCTTTAAATACATTAGATTAAAGATATCTTTTACTTTAAATTTTATAGTATACATTCAGATAAATATGTGAATATATGGCTTTGAAGTTGTGAACTTATAAGTTAGTATGGAGGTGTATGGTTATATGAAAGTTACATTAATTACAGGAGCAGCAAAAGGAATAGGATACCACTTAGCAGAAGGTTTTGCTGATAAAGGATTTAAAGTAATTGCAGTAGATATTTTAGATGCTAAATATAATAATGAAAATATTGAATTTTATAAAGCAGATTTAAAAAATGAAAATGAAATAAAAGATGTTTTTGCTAAAGCAATTGAAAAATATGGAGCTATTCATATATTGATAAATAATGGAGCGATAAGTTCATATAGTAAATCAATATTTGATATTAACATAGAAGAATTCGATAATGTTATAAATACAAATTTAAGGGGAAGCTTTATTTGTTGCAAAGAATTTGTGAAAGCAAATAAGGGTCAAAGCTTTGGAAGAATTATAAATATAGCTTCAACTAGATATAATCAAAATGAATCAGATTGGGAAGCATATGGAGCATCAAAAGGTGGAATTGTTTCCTTAACTAATAGTTTAGTTATATCTTTATCAAATACACCGATAACTGTAAATGCTATAAGCCCTGGATGGATACAAGTAGATAATTATGAATATCTTAGAGAAATAGACCATAAACAACATCCATCAGGTAGGGTAGGAAAGCCAAGTGATATATTAAGAACATGTTTGTTTTTATGTGAAGAAGAAAATGATTTTATAAATGGAGCAAATATTATCATAGATGGTGGAATGACAAAAAAGATGATTTATGAAGAATAATTGTTATAAATTGCGACTTAAACATAATGATATGCATTAACTTTCCGATTTTTATATAATATCGAATACAATTCTAAATTTAAGATATCTAAGATGACTAAATTTTTATAACTCGCTGCGCTCAAACAATAAAAATTCTTAACGCCATCTTAGATATCTTAAATAAGAGTTGTAGTTTCTCATTATAATAAAATCTCCAATTTAATACATATCATTAATGAGGCTAATTCTTAATTTAACTGTGTAAAGTGGCAGAATATAAGTTGGCGAAGATAAATAGACTGTGGAATAAGCATATAGCGAGCAATTAGAAGTACTTGGCGAAGGAAGAACTACTAGGCCTTAGTTTTGCTTAACTATTTAGCTTATGGAACATATCTATTTATCGTAGCCTTTATATTTGTGCTACAGGCACTTTTGCTATTATAAAATTTCTAATATTTCAACTGTATATTTATCTTCAGGAGCTTCAACTTCAACAATATCTCCAACTTTCTTGCCTTTTAAAGCTAACCCAAGGTCTGATTCTATGCTTATGCACATATTTTCAGGGTCTGAATCCATAACAGTAACTAAAGTTATAACATCTTCAAAATCGTCTTCTATAAACTTAATTTTAGCTTTACTATTTATTCCTAAAGCAGATTTATCAATTTCTTCATCATCTATAACAGTTGCTGTTGAAATCATGTTTAATAAGTATTGAATTCTATTATCATTTTCTCTATAGTTTGCACAAGCCTCTTTATACTCTGCATTTTCTGATCTATCACCATGTGCAGCGGCTATTGCTTTTTCTTTTGCAATTTCAGCTCTTTTTACTGTCATTCTATATTCTAATTCTTCTCTTAATTTTTTTATATTTTCTTCAGTTAGCGTATTATTCATAAAACTAAACCCCTCTCAATAGATATCATGTTAATATTATATAATATATAGAAAAAAATAAAAGATTTTTTATATAAAAGCTATAGCAAGTAATATAAGGTAACTTATCAAAAATAAATTTGATTCATTTACTATAATTTTTATTTATAATATGGATACTTAAGTTAATACAAAATATAATAACAGTATTACTAAGTTAATAAGCATTAACACAAAAGAAATAATATAGTATATAAATAGTTTTAAGGAGGATAAAAATGAATAAGAAGTTATCTACAATAATTGCTTCTATAGTTTCTGTTTTAATTATATTTATAGTTACAGTTATATCCCTTAATAAAATCAATAAAAACAAAAGTGAAAATATTAATAAGGATAATAATGAGATAAATAATATGGCAGAAACAGAAAATAAAAATGAAAATGAAATATTAAATTTTATAAGTTCAATATCTGGACTTCAAGCTAATAATATAGAAGTGATAAATAATCCAATAGGAGTTAAGGGAGAATTATTTGCTTCAGAAGAAACTATATTAAATGGAGTGGATTATTTTTTAGAAAAAACTAATAACGAAAAAATGAAGGATGTTAAAATAAAAATAGAGGATGAATATATCAGCATTTATGTAAATTATGAAATTTCAAATGACTTAAAAACACCAATTGAAGTAAAGATTAAGCCAAGTGTTAATAGTGATGAAGATTTGGTAATAACAATAGATGAAGTAAAGTGCTTAGATTTAAGAATATCAAATTGGATAGTTAATTTAGTTTTAAAAAGTTTTGTGAAAGATTGGTTTCCTGAAGATGGAGAAGTAAATGTAGAGTTTGATAAAGGAGATGCAATAGTATATAAGGATAATTTTAAAGGAATTAATTTGAAATCAATTTCTTTAGAAGAAAATGGGCTTAAAATAAATGCCATTATAGATTTAAAACATATTATTAATAAATAAGATTAAAATTGAGATGTTGTTTAGGTTTAATTTCACATTATAGGTTTTTTATTAAAGGGCTGTTTGTAACAGCTCTTATTTTATTTGTGTGTAAGTTGCTTTCTGTATTGATTGAATTGATACTAAATAAAAAAAGAAATATTTACATAAACTATAAGGAATACTTTTATATAAAGAACTTTATAATTAAATGTACAAATAAATTAGTACATTAAAAATATGGGAGGTATAAATATGTTTGATTTAAAGGGAAAAATTGCAGTAGTTACTGGTGCATCAAGTGGACTGGGAAGGGATGCAGCAATAGCATATGCTAAAGAAGGTGCAAATGTTTGTGTTTTAGCAAGAAGAGTTGAAAAAATAGAAAGTTTAGCAAAAGAAATAGAAGCTTTAGGAGTAGAATCCATTGCAGTTAAATGTGATGTCACTAATGAAGAGGAAGTGAAAGCTGCAATAGAAGCTGTAATTAATAAATTTGGAAGAATTGATATATTATTAAATAATGCAGGAATCGCAGTACGTGGTGGTGTAGATACCCTTAGCGAAGAAGATTGGGATAAGAGTATGGATACTAACGTGAAAGGTATTTACTTAGTTAGTAAATATGTTATTCCAGTTATGAAAAAGCAAAATTACGGAAAAGTAGTTAACGTTAGCTCAATAAATGCACTATTAGCAGATAAAGCGGATGTATTTATTAGACATTCTTATAATGCATCTAAAGCAGCAGTTTTAGGATTGTCAAAAGGTATGGCTGCATCTTATGCTCAGTTTGGTATAACAGTGAATTCTGTTTGCCCAGGGTTATTTGAATCTGAAATGACTGAAGATACTTTATTTAAATCACAAGAATTTTTAAAGAGTTATAATACACTTTGTCCAGCATCTAGACCTGCAAAAAAAGGTGAGTTGAATGGAACTATTTTATATTTTTCTTCTGATGCATCAAGTTATGTAACAGGACAACATATTGTGGTAGATGGAGGGCTATCAATAGTTTAAAGTAGATAGAAATATTTTTAATTAAATAATTAAGAAATGAAAGAATGAAAAAATTAAGGTGAAAATCTTTATGGATTTTAGAATAAATAATGCTTTACACAAATAATCTCCCCATATTTTTTATAATTTAGTTTAGAATATTCTTCAAGAGATTGAAAATGAAATAGAGAAATATATTTATTATTAAGTTATTATGATAAAATAATAGTATTAAATTAATAGTAAGGATAGATATAACAACACTTGAAAATAATAATAAAATTGGGGAGGAATTTAAGATGAAAAAATTATTAGTAGTTATTGATTATCAAAAGGATTTTGTTGATGGGGCATTGGGATTTGAGAAAGCTATATCTTTAGAAAATGGAATTTATAATAAAGTAAATGAATATATAAAGGAGAATAACAAGGTGTTATTCACTTATGATACTCATTTAGATAATTATCTAGATACTAGGGAAGGAAAAAACTTGCCAGTTGTTCATTGTATAAAAGGTACTAAAGGTCATGAATTATATGGTAGGTTAAAAGAGTTCTCAAATAGAGAAAATACGATTCATTACGAAAAATACGGATTTGGAATGGCACCAAGTGATATGATTAAACTTGCAAACGAAATAGGTGAGGATATTACTGAAATAGAGATAGTTGGAGTAGTTACTAATATATGTGTAATAAGCAATGTAGTGATGTTCCAATCACAATTTAGAAATGCAGAAGTAGTAGTTGATGGAAGTCTTTGTGCTAGCTTTGATGAATCATTGCATGAAAAGACTTTAGATGTAATAGAAGGATTACAAGGTAAGGTAATAAATAGATAAAAATGATAGTATAAAAATGACTAATAAACTTATTAATTTGATAAGGGTATTAGTTATTTTTATATTATCATATAAAGACATACAAAAAGTTGATAGTGCAGAAAATATTATTTCTTGGAATGCAGATAAGTGGAAGCATATAGCAACTTCTAAAATGTTCGAATTATTCTCACTTTTTGGTGACTACTATGGTACAGTTGCACCTATAGGTGAATATCATAGTCATGAAAGGAGTTGATAAAAAATGTCTTTGGAAAGAATTGATTATTACAGAGACTTACAACCATTACACGATAAATGTAAAAGGCTTATGTCTTTTCACGTTATTATTACACTGACAGATGGAAGTACAATTGACGGAATTATTGAGGATGTAGATAGAGATCGTGTTATAGTGTTAGTTGGAGAAGATGTTATGGAACCAGAAGATGAAAATGAATCTAATCAACAACGACAATTCCCAGGTGTCGGTCGTCCAAGAAGATTTAGACGTTTTAGGAGGAAAGGTTTTCCACTTGGAAATTTAGCTGCATTGGCTCTATTAGGATATCCTTATTTTGTCCCACCATTTCCATTTTTCTATACTTTCTAGACTTATCAGAGAAAATACTTAATAAGAAACAATAATTAGAATTAGAAGCACATAGGTATTGTTGTTATATACTAACAGCAGATTTTCTAATAATAACTGGAATCAATTTTAAAATAAAAAAATGATTCCAGTTATTATTTTATTTAGAAGGTATTAAAAAGTATAAATAAAAGTTATTTAAATTTGTTCCATGTATTGACAGTTGATACGCGATAACACATAATGAGTTATAATATAACTCATAGGGGTGAGAATATATGAAATTTGATATGATATATCTGATTCAATTAGTTTTTATTTTTAGTATTGCAACTTACATATATATATGTTTTAAAGGCTATGTTTATAGAAATAAGGAGAAATTTAATAAAGCAATTTTCAATAATTTGATTAATAAAGAAAGATTAGATTTTTCCAAGATTTTAAATGCTGATGGATATAAGACCTATGAGAAAATAGATATATGGCGGTACTGTACTTTATTTTAAAAGGATGTCTTATAAATTAATTTCAAATTATTTAAATAATTAGGAGGATTTTTATGGACATCATTATAAATATATTTAAATCTATGATAGAGTTTGCTTTTAATATAACAGGGGATTTGGGGATAGCTATAGTATTGATAACAGTAACTGTAAAGCTATTGATGTTACCTTTTTCTATAAAGCAAAGAATTTCTATGAAAAAGCAAATAAATTTTTCTAAGCAAGTAGAGATTGTTAAGAAAAAGTATAAAAATAATAAAAGAAGACAAGATGAGGAATTAAATAAGCTTTATTTAAATAATTCTAAAGGAATGTTTGGATGCTTTCTTTCATTATTGCAGTTACCAGTAGTATCTGGGTTATATATGTCTATAACAAGGCTTCAATTTGAATCTATGACAATGTTAATTCCTTGGGTTATGAATATTGGTAGCACAGATGATAAATTTATTGTTCCTTTGATTTACACAATAGTTTCTATATTACCAAGTATAATTTCTTATTTTAAGATTTTTAATATTAATGAAGAACCGATAAGTATAAAATCTATTATTCCTATGTTGATATTTGGATTAGCTATAACTGTAAAAGCACCTGTGGGAGTTGGAATTTACTTTATAACTTCAAGTATATTTACATTAATAGAGGATACTGGATTTAAGATATATAGTAGAAATAAAGTTTTCGCTTAGATTAAAAAGGATTTAAAGTTTTGCTTTAAATCCTTTTATGTAAAGTAATTAATAAAATTTAAACACTTAAAGGGGAGAGAGTAATGAAGAAATTTAAAGTTAGTAATTTTCTAAAGAGATTTTCAGCAATAATAATGGTGATTTTGGTTGTTAATGGACCATTAGTTGCTTATGCTAGAGCTGGCGGTGGAGGAGGCGGTGGAAGCCATAGTTCCTCTCATGGAGGTTCACCAAGTGGAAGTTATAGAGGAAGAAGTAATCCAATCACTTCAATAATTAATCTTGGCATGTTTGCTATTGTTGGATCAGCAGGAACAATTGTTTTAAAGGTAAGACTTAGTAAAAAGAAAGCAAAAAGTATTTCGGCTATTAAGAATTTATCTAAGAATGATTATAATTGGGATTATAATAGTATAAAGAATGATATAGAAGAAGCTTTTTATAAAGTTCAAGTTGCCTGGATGGAAAGGAATCAAGATTTAGCTAAAGAGTATATGAGTGAAAAGTTATACATAAGGCATAAATCAAAAACAGAATGGATGAAAGTAAGAAAAGAAAAAAACATCCTAGAAAAAATGAAGTTAATAAGCGCTATTCCTATTGCACTGCAGGATCAAGATGGAACTAATGAAGATTCTTTATGGGTTCATATAAAAGCAAAATCAATCGATTATACAATAAAAGAGGAAACAAATGAAGTAATAGAAGGTAATAAATATAGACGTACTCATTTTGAAGAGTACTGGAAATTTATAAAAAATGAAAAGAGATGGATATTAGATGAAATAAGGCAAATTGACGATATTAATGATTTAGATTTTTTTGATATAAATATAAAAAATAAGAAATCTAAGTAATATTATAAATATACAGATATTTTATCTTTTTAAAAAGAAGCTATCTATAATGTTTTATTGTAGGTGGCTTCTTTGTGATGTTGTAGAAAATATTAAAATAAAAATAATTCTCACCTAAATTTAAAGTTTTTTTAAATATTATTTTTACTAGATTTAATCACTATTATTATTTTTATTTGTAAGGTATAATTGATTTATTACACATATGACTAAGATTAGGTAACAAGGAGAATTAACATGAACATTATTATAGTCGGTGCAGGTAAAGTAGGATATACCTTAGCAAAATACTTATCTATGGACGGAGATAATATAACTATTATAGATAATAAGGATGGAGCTTTAGAACAAATTAATAATAATTTAGATGTAATGTGTGTTAAAGGAAACTGTACTAGTTTAAAGGTTCTTGACGAAGCGGGAATAAGAGGTGCTGATTTATTAATTTCAGTAACAGATAGTGATGAGTTAAACATGCTTTGTTCTTTAGCATCTAAAAAGTTAGGAGTTAAATATACTGTAGCTAGAGTTAGAACTCCAGATTATGATGAAGATATAACCTTATTAACTGAAGCAGTAGGAATAGATTTAGTAATAAATCCAGAAAAAGCTGCAGCAATGGAAATAGCTAAGTTAATTAAATATCCATCAGTGTGTAGTATAGATAGTTTTTCCGGTGGTAAAGTGAATTTAGTTGGATTTAAGGTGTCTAATGATACAGATCTCGAAGGTAAAAGGGTAAGTGATATTACTTTTATTAGAGGGAATGTACTATTTTGTGGAGTAGAGAGAAATGATGAATTTATAATGCCTAGAGGAGACTATATTTTTCATAAAGATGACAGAGTATATGTTATAGGTGAACATAAAGATATTCAAAATTTATTTAATAAACTAGGAAAATATAAGAAAAAAGTGAAAAGAGCCATGATTATTGGTGGAGGGAAAATAGCATATTATCTTTCTAAAATGCTTAGTGAAGTTGGAGTGAATTGTAAGATAATAGAAAGAGATATAAAAATTTGTGAAGAGCTTAACGATCTTTTACCAGATTCTATAATAATTAATGGAGATGGTATGGATGAAGAGTTATTATTATCTGAAAGTTTATTAGAAGTTGATAGTTTTATTACTTTAACAGGTAGAGATGAGGATAATATTATAGCGTCTCTTTTAGCAAGTAGCAAATCTGTAAGTAATGTAATAACTAAAATAACAAGAAATAATTATAGAGAAATAGGAAAGACAGTAGGAATAAACTCTATAGTAAATCCAAAGTTAGTTACTGCATATAAGATATTAAGATATGCAAGAACTTTAAGAAATAAGAAAAAATGTTCCATAGAAAATATATATAGAATCTGTAATGATAACGCAGAGGCAGTGGAATTTGTAGTTGGCAATGATACTAAAAATATAAATATAAAATTTAAAAATATTATCTTTAATAAAGATATATTAGTAGCAACAATTGTTAGAAATAATAAGATAATCATTCCAACAGGAGATGATTCTTTAAAAGTAAATGATAGAGTTATTATTGTAACTAAGAATATGAATATCCTTCATATTGATGACATCTTCTCTGGAGGTGGCAGATAATATGAATTATAAAATTATTCTAAAGGTAATAGGTAATGTATTGCTTTATGAATCAATACTTTTATTAATTCCCTTTGGAATATCATTAGCTTTTGGAGATGGAGATAGCTTTGCATTTTTAATTACTATGATTTTAATGATGCCAATAGCTTTGTTACTTAGAAGAATAGAAATTAAAGAAAAAGGGATGTATGCAAAGGAAGGTTTTTTGACTGTAGGATTAGCGTGGATTGTAATAGCAGCATTTGGAGCTTTACCATTTGTTATAAGTGGTGCAATCCCATCTTTTGTAGATGCATTTTTTGAAACTGTATCTGGTTTTACAACAACAGGAGCATCAATATTAACAGAAATTCAGTCATTGCCAAGAGGAATATTATTTTGGAGAAGTTTCACACATTGGATAGGTGGAATGGGATTCTTAATTTTTATATTAGCATTAGTACCATCACTTGGTTCTAATACAATATATTTATTAAGAGCAGAAAGTCCAGGACCAAACCCTGGAAAAATAGTTCCTAAGATAAGAGAAACAGCTAAAATCTTATATATAATATATTTAATTTTAACTGTAATACAAACAATTTTATTGATGGCAGCAGGTCTTTCTCCATATGATTCGGTAATACATGCATTAGGAACAGCAGGAACAGGTGGTTTTTCTAATATGAATTCAAGTGTTGCTGCGTTTAATAACCCTGCTGTTGAGTGGATTATAACAGTATTTATGATATTATTTGGAATTAATTTTGCCTTATATTTTCAAATAATAAAAGGAAATGTTAAGAACTTTTTCAAGAGTGAGGAACTAAAATATTATTTATTAATGATTTTGATATCTATAATATTTATAACGATAAATATTTTGGATTTTAATAATGGAAATTTAAATGAATCAATAAGGCAATCATCATTTCAAGTTTCATCTATAGTTACTACTACAGGATATGCGACAGTAGATTTTAATTTATGGCCAACACTAAGTAAAATTATAATAATGATACTTATGCTAACAGGTGCAATGGCGGGATCTACAGGTGGTGGAGTAAAAACAATAAGAATAGTTATAGTACTTAAGGCTATAAGACGTGGTATAGATAAAATATTACATCCTAAAAGAATACAAAGTGTTAAAGTAGATGGAAAATTAGTTGATGAAGAAACTATATCAGGTGTATTTTTATTTATAGGAGCACACATTGTAATTTCGTTAATAGCGATGTTTATTGTTGCCTTTGATGGGTTTGACTTAGTTACAACATCAACATCTGTATTAACAACTATAAGTAATGTTGGCCCAGGATTTGAAATGGTGGGACCAATAGGTAACTTTTCAGCATTTTCACCATTAAGTAAAATAACATTATCTTTTTGTATGCTTGCTGGTAGGTTAGAAATTTATCCAATGTTAATTATGTTTAGTAAATCAATTTGGAAAAAGACTTATTAAATTAAACTTGATATAAAAAAAGATATTTAAAGTTAGTAACTTTAAATATCTTTTTTTATTAATTTAAATCTCAAAATTAATAAGAAGCCTTAAAATATGAACTAGTTTACTGTAGGTAGAATAAGATAATATGTAGAATATTCCTTAATATTTCTATTTAGATTTTTATCAAATGAATAATTGAAATGAGTGGTAAATTATGTTTAACAAGAGAAGAATGTTTTATAGATACATTGGTTCAGGTTCGGCACGAAGAGTATTTGACCTAGGAAATGGATATGTGATAAAAATTGCAAAAAATGAAGCTGGAATAGCGCAAAATAAAGTTGAATATCAAATTTCATCAATAGATTCCTCAGATTTATTTGCAAAGGTGAAGGAAGCCTCTTATAATTTTGATTATCTAATAATGCAAAAAGCAGATAAAATAAACAATATTAAAGATATTCTTTATTATTTTAATGTTAGAAGCATTGACGAACTCTTTAGCTTAAGAGAACTTCAGAATATTGTATATAGATATAATTTATTAGCAAATGATCTCTGCAGGACTAGTAGCTGGGGAATAGTTAATGGGGAACCAGTCATTATTGATTATGGTTTTACAAGAGAGGTTAGAGCAAGATATTATTAAGAGGTACAATTGAGAGTGTAAAAATAATTTTAAGCATTTATTTTAAGGAGTTACTGCATCGATCTATGAAGTTTACACTCTCTTAAATATATATGTATAATATGAATTAATTAATAATACTTTTTGGTTTTTACTGTAGAAAAATGCTATATCATTGAGTATAATTATTTTGTGAAACCCTATATTAAATTATAAGACAACTTTAAAAGTCGCAATTAGAAAAAGAGTACAAATAAATACAGATTAATAATTTATTTTATGGTTAGGGGGATGTAATGGGTGGAAATTTGAAAAAGAAGATGTTTTCCTTCATAATATTTTTATTTATTATCTTGAATTTTCAAGTTCCTATAAAGGCTGAATCAAATAAAAAAATATTAATTTTAAATTCATATAGTGAAGAGTTACAGTGGACTAGAGATATTGAGGAAGGTATACAAAAAACTCTAGGAGTAAGAGATGATTTAATATTATATTATGAATTTATGGACTTAAAAAATAATAGAGGCGAAACTTATATATGCATATTAAATAAACTTTATACTGAGAAATATAAGAATACTAAATTTGATGCAATTATATGTTCAGATAATGATGCATTAAATTTCATGATAAATTATGGGGAGGATATTTTTGGAAGCATACCAGTTGTATTTTGTGGAATAAATAACTTTAATGATGAAATGCTTAAAGGAAAATCCAATTATACAGGAGTAGTGGAAGCTATAGATGTGGAGTCTACAATAGATAGTATATTATTTTTTCAGGAAGATGTAAAAGATGTTATGGTAATTTCAGATTCTATGTCTTCTGGGAAGCTAAATGAGGAATTAGTTAGAAAAGCTATATCTAAATATAGCTATGATATTAATTTTAATTTTTATAGAGATATTGATTTATCTGAAATTTTAGATAAAAGAAATAATTTAAATAAAGAAACTGCTATTCTAATGATAGGACAATTAAAATCAGAAGCTGGTAATTATGTACCTTATGGTGAAATTAATAGCCATTTAAAAGAATTAAATATACCCGTTTATGTGTGCTGGGATTTTATGTTAACAGATAATATTATAGGCGGGAAAGTAATAGATGGATATAGTCAAGGGAAAATTGCAGCAGAGATGACCTTAAATATTTTAAATGGAGAGAATGTGCAAAATATACCTATTGAAAGAGAATCACCTAGTAAGTTCATATTTAATTATAATGAGTTAAATAAATATGATATATCTATAGACAAGATTCCAAGTACATATAATATTATAAATAAGCCATTCTCATTTTATAGTACATATAAAATAGAAATATATATAGTTTCTATCGTAATTTTATCTTTAGTAATTCTTATAGTAATATTAATTATTAATATAAAAAAAAGAATTATAACTGAAAAAGAATTAAGTAGAAATTATGATGAACTAAACGTTGTTTATGAAGAACTTGCGGCTACAGAAGAGTCATTAGAAATGCAATATAATGAAGTACAAGCTAGTGAAGAGAGGTATAAGCTTGCTATTGATGGAGCAAATGATATAATTTGGGAATATGATTTTAAAAATAAAGAACATTATTTATCAGATAAGTTTGGAAGCTTACTTGGATATACAATTTATAGTTCAGAAGATTTAATAGATACATTTAAAAAAATAATATTAAAGGAAGATTTAGAAAAAGTATTATTATTGTTTGAAGAACATTTAAATAAAAAATCTTCTTATTTTAATGTTGAATGTAGGGTAGTTGACATACTTAATAATATTAAGTGGGTATTTATAAGGGGTAAAGCATTAATTGATAGTGAAAATAATCCAGTAAAGATTTCGGGCTCTATTTCAGATATTACTGAAAGAAAAAATGCAGAAGAAAAAATTGAAACTTTAGCGTTTTATGATCAATTAACTGGATTACCTAATAAGCATATGTTCTTAGATAAAGTTGATGATGAATTATTAGGGGATTTAGAAACGGAATATAGAGGAGCAGCATTTTTAATTGATATAGATAATTTTAAAAATATAAATGATACTTTAGGACATGATTATGGAGATGAATTCTTAAAATGTATTGCAAAAGAATTTATAAAAATTTTAGATAATGATGAATTTATATGTAAATTAGATGGAGATGAATTTCTAATATTAAATTTAGACATCAATGGAAAATCAAAAGTTGAAGAACTAGCTATTAAAATTCTAGAGTTATTTAAAAATCCATTTAAAGTTAAGGAAAAAAACATTTTTACTAGTGTAAGTATTGGTATAAGTATTTTTCCAAATGATGCTTCAAATAAATCAGAGCTTCTTAAAAATTCAGATATAGCTATGTATAAAGCTAAAGAAAATGGTAAAAATAGATATTTATTTTATCATGAAAGTATGTCTAAAGATATAGTTAGAAAATCGCAATTAATAGATGGTCTTAGAAATGCTATTTGTAAATCAGAATTTAAATTACTATATCAACCTCAAGTAGATATTAATGATTCTAAAGTTATAGGAGCAGAAGCTTTATTAAGATGGATAAGCAATTCCTTTGGAAATGTTTCACCAATAGAATTTATACCACTTGCAGAGCAAAGTGAATTAATAATATCAATTGGGGAATGGGTATTATACAATGCTTGCATAAAGAATAAGGAATGGCTTGATAAAGGAATTACTCCAATGACTATAGCTGTTAATGTTTCAGTTATACAACTTTATCAAAGTAATTTCTTAAATACAATAAAAGAAATATTAGATAAAAGTGGATTACCAGCAGAATACTTAGAAATTGAAATAACAGAAAGCATAGTTATGAATAATATAGAAGAAAATTTAAAGGTACTTAATGAAATAAAAGATTTAGGAGTTAAAATAGCATTGGATGATTTTGGAACTGGATATTCATCTCTTAGCTATTTAAGATTACTTCCAATAGATAAGCTTAAACTAGATAAATCATTTATAGATAATATACATAAAAGTGAAAATGATAGAGTGATAGCTGAATGTATAATTAAACTTGCACATGAAATGAATATAATTGTTGTTGCAGAGGGTGTAGAAATAAAAGAACAGTTTGATATTTTATATGAAATAGGGTGTGATAGAATACAAGGATATTATTTTAGCAAGCCTATTTCATCAGATGAATTTGAATTAATTATGAAATTATGATAAATAAAAATATAGGATTAAATATAAATATAGGATTAAATATAAATAATATAAGAGTATGAAGAGCATTTATACTCTTATATTATTTTGGCATTATATTAATAATTATTTGAACTTTTCTGGAAATTGCTTGATTATTCCGTCAGAAAGTATATCTGCAAACATAATCATATGATCTTCTCCTCTATCAAATGCATCGATATCTGACTTCCAATCTTTCTTTAATCTAGCATTGACTGCTTCTAAAATCAAGTCTAAATGTTTGTGTAACATACTTTTTAAAGTTTTGTTTGAGTATTTAGGATTAGCAGAACTTAGGAAGTCGGCTATTTGGTCTGCATTTTGATACCATAATTTATTATATTTTTCAAAATCATTCTTGTTGCCACTTTGAGCTGCATCAAGAACTTGCCCAGCAAGCTGTATATGTTCTCTCAATATAGAAGATAGCTTATTTCCTGCTTCTTCACCATAGTAGGGTTTTATATAGTTTCCAATATCATCCTGATTTTTAAGAAGTCTTTCTAAGGCTGGGCCCTTATCTTCAAGAGAATCTATATCAGCTATAATATAATTTCTAGTCCATAGAACATGATCGATCCATAGTTTTCTTTCATTCATTTTTAAATCACATTTTGATTTAGTTAAAGTATCATTAGTGAAAGAAGTATTTTCTATGGCGTTAGCTTTTAATGGAATAAAAAATAAACTTAATAAGGATAGTAGGAATAAGGATTTTTTGAAAGTTTTCATCATTTTTATAATCTCCTTTTAGTTGTAGAATTTAATGTTAGTTTTTTCAAAGATATGTTGATATATACTGGTGAAAATACTGATATTTATTGAAATTTCTACTTAAGGGGAATATTTTTTTATAGCAATAGAAGTTGTAGAGAATGATATTAGTAAATCAAACTTAAAAGATTGGGTACATTATGTTTCATATTATACTGATATAAATGCTAATATTTTAGTGTTTGCAACCTGATAATGCCTATAGAAAAAATAATAGTGTGAATTTAAAATTTCTAATATATATAAAGTTACACTAGAAGTAAAATTAGGAATAAATATGTATATAAAAATTAATTTTATAAGAACAAATAAGTATAATAATTGTAAATATAATGTGATTATGATAGTATAAAAATATATAAGGATTGCCTTATATATTTTTTTGTAAAGAACAATATTTTAATTAATATATTGTACAAGTTTAAATATTTAACTAATGGAGGAAATGGATTAATGATAAGTTTACCAAATTGCCCAAAATGTAATTCAGAATATACTTATGAAGATGGAAGTCTTTTAATATGTCCAGAATGTGCACATGAATGGACTTTAGACTCCGTAAATAATGATAATGAAGATGAAAAAGTAGTAAAAGATGCAAATGGAAATATTTTAAGCGATGGAGATTCTGTTACTATAATAAAGGATTTAAAAGTTAAGGGAAGTTCATCACCATTAAAGCAAGGTACTAAAGTAAAGAATATACGTTTAGTTGATGGAGATCATAATATTGATTGTAAAATTGATGGCTTTGGTGCTATGAAGTTAAAGTCAGAATTTGTTAAAAAGATTTAAAGATAATATTTCGGTATAAAAATTTATATTGTATTAGTATATAAAGTTGTATCTTTTGATACAACTTTTTTTTATAAAAAATAGAAAAAGGGGTTCATAAGTTACTTTTTTGGCAAATCAATTTCATAGTTAATACAGTATAAACGAATATAAATTGTACATCATATTAATGTAATTTAATTTATAGGAGGGATTAAAATGAAAAATAAGCCTGATGATAGAAGCGATAATGTAGAAAGAATACAAGAAAATATCAATAACGTTTTAGAAAATATTCATTTAGCTAATGAAATGATTGATAAAACAGATGATCCCAAAACAATTGAAAATCTAGAAGAAAGAAATGAAAGAAGAGAAAGAGCGCTAAAAGGACTTCATAAGGAAATCAGAGATGAAGCAATAGCAAATGAAATTAAATCAAAAGTACTACCAAATGAAAATTCTTATAAATAATTAATTTGTAATAACTGCAAGAAAAAATAAAAGCCATGCAAAGATGAAATTTAACATTAAAAATTAGTTTAATTTCATTTTTATGTATGGCTTTTGTTATTTTCTAAATGTTTTATTAATTTTAATGTAAAGTAGTTTAACAAATTAGTATAAATATTAATAATAAAAAGATTTTATATTATAATTTAATTATTATTGACTAGAACCTAAGGGAATAGATTAGCATAGATTTGAGGTGATAGTATGTTAATAAATGAAGTTGTTAATTTAACAGGACTAACTAAAAAAGCTATTAGTTATTATGAAAAACATGAGCTAATAAAATCAAAGAGGAATAAAAATGGATATAGAGAATATTCAAAAGAAGATATATCGTTATTAAATGAAATATCTTTGTATAGAAAGTTAGATATATCTATTAAAGATATTAAAAGAATAATAAATAGCAATAACAAGAAAGAAATATTAAATAATGTTATTAAAGATAAATATAAAAAAGAAATTGAAATAAAAATACAAAGGGGATATTTAAATAGGATTATATCTGGAGATTTAAGTGAAGAAAGCATTAGAAATTTAAATGAAGAAATTATAGTAGATGAAAAAAGTAGTGGTGAGTTTATAAAGAGAGAATTAAAAAGATCCTTTCCAAGTGGACTAGGGTTATATTTAGCCCATCACTTTTCACCATATCTAAACGAACCAGTAGATACTTTGGAAAAGTATGATGCATGGCTTAAAATAGTAGGTTTTCTAGATAATATGCCAGATATAAAAATACCTAAATTTATTGAATTAGCATATGAAAATATGTCAGAGGAAATACAAAAGAATATAGCTGAAAATACAAGAAAAGAAATATACAATATGTTAAATGCTGAAGGAGAAGAATTAGAAAAATATAAAGAAAAGCTTATAAAAAATATCGATATGCAAAATGATAAATCTATATTAAAAGTTATGCAACCTTTTTACAAGTTTAAAAAGAATATGCTTGAATTTTTTAATAGCAGTGGGTATTATGATATATTTATACCGAATATGAGAATTCTAAGTAGTGAATATAATGAGTATCAAGATAACCTTATAAAATTAAATGATAAGATATCAAAGGAATTAGGAATAAAATATGATGAAAATATGAGAATAGTAAGAGAGAAGATTTGAGGAGTAGAATTATACTCCTTTTTATATTTATGATAAAATCAAAATAAGAATAAACTTAGTATGATACTGGATGAAGTATATTTATAGAAATGGAGAATAGAAAATGGATTATAGAGTATTTGATGAAAGAATTGTTTTAAGATTAGAAAAGGGAGAAGAAGTTATTGAATCTATTAAAAAAGTTTGTGAAGAACAAAAAATAATAGCAGGTTCAATATCAGGGTTAGGGGCTACTAATCATGTAGTTGTAGGCTTATTTAAGCCAAATGAAAAGAAATATTATTCATCTACTTATGAAGATGACTTTGAAATTACAAATATTACAGGAAATATATCAGTGATGGATGAGGAAGTATATTTACATATACATGGAACTTTTGCAAATTTAGAGGGAAAATGTATAGGTGGACATTTAAATAAAGCAGTTATCAGTGCTACAGCAGAAATAATAATAAATAGAATAAATGGAGCTATAGGAAGAAAATTTGATGAGAATATAGGCTTAAATCTTATTGAATTTTAACTGACTTAGTTTAAATCAGAATATTTAATAAATATTTAAAATTCATATAATGGAAATATTTACAATTAATATACAATCTTTTTTTCTAATTTAAAGGTATTTCATACGAAGTAGGTACTGAAATAAAAAGTGACCAAACAAATTTTTTAGTAGGAATAAATAATTCTAAAGGTATTGTAGATAATTATTTTAATAATAGAAATTTAGGTGATGATGCTCATTTTGAGAAAATAGATTCTCATATAGTATCAGTAGATGATAATGTAATTGCAGTATTAGGTAAAGATACTGATTCAGCATTCTATGGGCTTACATCATTAAAATTAATATTTAAACAAATAGAAGGTAATGAAATAAGAGAACTATTAATTAAAGATTATTCAGATGGACATTGGAGAGGTTTTATAGAAGGATATTATGGTATTCCTTGGAGTAATGAAAATCGTATGGATTTAATGAAGTTTGGTGGAGACTTTAAGATGAATGCATATATTTTTGCTCCAAAAGACGATGAATATCATAGCCTTAAATGGAGAGATCCATACCCAGCAGAAAAGCTAGAAGAACTTAGACAATTAGCTGAGGTTGGAGCAAAAACAAAAAATAAATTTATATGGACAATTCACCCATTCTTAAAGGATGGAATGAAGTTCGATACAGATGAAAACTATCAAAGTGATTTATCAAAGATTATTGCAAAGTTTGAACAATTATACAGTATAGGTGTTCGCCAGTTTGGAGTACTTGCCGATGATGCTGAGGGAGAAGCAAAAGATCAAGTAAGACTTATGAATGATCTAGAACAATGGAGATTATCAAAAGGTGATGTATATAGTTTCATTTTTGTTCCTAAGGTATATACAAAAGAGTCAGCAGGTGGAGATGTTAATAACAAATATTTAAACACAATTTCTGCAATGCCTGAAAGTACTGAAATATTATGGACAGGCGATACTATACTTGGATATGTAAAAGAAGATAGTTTCGATTTCTTTAAAGAAGCAGTAGGAAGAGAACCTTTCATGTGGTTAAACTGGCCTGTAAATGATATCAATAATAGAAGATAGTAAGATTGTTTTAGCAGAATATAAAGAAATTTTAGATGCAACTAATAATTTTGCACAAAAGTCTAAAAATGAATTGATGAAAAATGAAATTAAGGCATGGGTTGATTCGTTAAGAGATTTATCTGAATCAACAGTTGCATACGTTAATGCGGCACTTGCTTTAGAAGAAGGTAACTATGAGGAAGCTGTTAAATATTATGCTTTAGGTGTAAGTGAATATACTTCTTCAAGAAGTTATAGAGTTCAAGGAATTAATGGACAAATTAGACCAGAGCCAGGTAGTAGACATTTAGTACCATTTGCCAAGGATTTATCAAGAATAATTGGTGAAAAAATTAATCAAGCAATTAATCCAGACACTGTTAAGCTATCATTATTCCCCTATACAAATATGGGATATAATTTATATTGGGGACATGTTCAAAATATAGTTGATGGAGATAATTCTAGATTATCAACTATGTGGATTCGTAGAGCTGCAAATGAAGATGACTATGTTGCTTTAGAATTAAGTGAAGTAACAGAAGTTAACAGTATTACATTTGAACAAGGTGAGCCAGGTGCTGGAGATAAATTTAACTTTGTTAAGTTCCAATCTTCAATGGATGGAGAAACTTGGACGGATATAGATGGTGTTGCATATGGACCAGAAAAAGAAAAAATAGTTGTAGAAAATCTTAAAGTAAAAGCTAAATATGTAAGAGTTATTCCAACAGGGGAAATCAAAAGTAACTGGATATCAGTTCGTGAATTCTCAATTAATAAAGAAGATGATAGCAATTTATTTAGAGATGTTTATACAAATATAGAAGCTTTAACTAACAATAAAGTAAATATATTACCAGAAACAGCTATACTTGAAAATATAAATGATATTACATTAGCAGAAAATGAATATGTAGGTATTAAGTTAAACAAAATAAAAGAATTAAAAAATATTATTGCTGAATATACAAATAAAAATAATCTAACTTTAGAAATATCAATTAATGGTATTGAATGGACAGCTGTAGAAGACTTGAGCTCTAGTGTAAATGCACGTTATATTCGTATTATTAATAAAGGTAAGGAGTCAGTTAAAACCAATGTTACTAAGTTAAAAATAGAAAATACAACTAATGATGTAACGTTTGATGTTAGACCAGCAGCAGAAGCTAAGTTTGAACCAACTAATTTAATAGATGGTAAATTAAACACAGCATTCAAACCTAATGTAAATGCGCCAAAAACAGGACATTTAACATATTATATTTCTGATAACACAGATATCAAAAAGTTCACTGTATTACAAGATCCAACTACAGTATCAAATGCAGCAGTATCTATAAGAACTGAAGATGGATGGAATAATATAGGGGAATTAAGTAAGAGTCTTAATGTATTTAATACATCACAATTCAAAAATGTATTTGAAATAAAAATAGAATGGAATGGAATGGCTCCAACTCTAAATGAAATCGGAATTTCAACAGTTGAAGAAAGTATGGATGTTAACAAAGAAGCATTGACAGAAGCAATAGAAAAAGCAGAAAGTATGCTGACATCTGATAAATACACTGAAGAATCAATAGCTAACCTAAAAGAAGTGCTAAATGTAGCAAAAGAAGTTATGATAAATGTAAATGCTACTCAAGAAGAGATAGATAAAGCAGTAGAAGATTTAAACAAAGCAATATCTTCTTTAGTTGAGAAACCATCAGTTCCAGGTGAGGAAGAAAATCCTGGAGAAGATGAAAAACCAGGTGAAGATAATACAGATAATGATAGTAAGCCAGGCGAAGATAGTAACCCACTTCCTCCAACAGGTGATGAAAATAATAATTCAGGAAAAGGTGATGGAAATTTACCTAATACAGGAGGAACATCACCAGTTATGGTTCTAGCAATAGGAGGAATTATTTTAATAGTTGGAGTAGTAACATTAAGAAAAAAATCTGCAAATAATTAAATAAAAGTTTTACAATAAAGTTTGTTTATTAAGAAAAGATAATTTTTTTGAAAAGGTGCAATCTTAGAAATCTATTTAATATAAAGTTTATTCAATTTCAAGTAAGTTTTATTGCCTTAAAAAAGTTAATTTCTTATTTTTACAAAGGGGCTCGCGAAACGCGAGCCCCTTTTAAACCATTGATTTTACTTACTTAAAGACGTTTTTAAAATTAAATAGAAAATTTTCTCTATTATTTATATATTATATATTCGCAGAATAGGAAGCTTGAATTAGAAGTTCCAGTTTTATTGGCTAATATCAAAAATTATTTTTATACAGCCAATTTATTAAATTCAAGGTATTATCATATAATTATTGGAATTATTATAATAAATCAATAATATTATTTATTTAGAAAATTTGATGTAATTACTAAAAAAGCAAATGAAAGCGTTGACATAGTGGATAAATGTATATATACTGTAAATGAAAGTTAAATTATGTTTATTTTTGGCGTGTAATCTAATTAAATTTAGAGCATTAGCTGTGATAGAAATATTTTATTTATAAAAATTATTTATAAATAAAATAATTTTTAGCGCAGCTATTATTATTTTTAATATTAAAATTAATAATAAAATACAGATGAAAGAGGGATAAAATGTTAAGAGCAAAATTAAATTCTATTTTAGCAAAGGTAGTTGTAGCATCATTTATATTTACAACAACACCAACAACAGTTTTTGCAGATGTTATTAATAATCAAGATAAGAAAGTAGTAAAATTAAAAGTTGAATCACCAAGGGTAAGCCCAACACCACAATTAATAGAATCTTCAGGAGAAGGAACAGTTTTATCTAATAAAGTAAACATAATTGGACAAGATAAAGCAGATGAAGATGCTGTAAGAGAACTAATGGAATTTTTAAAAACTTTAGGTCTTGAAGTAAATACTGATTTTAATGATGAATCCACAACGATAATAATCGGAGAGGATGATGATAATATACAAGAAATGAATAATTTCTTATCTGAAATTAATAAAGAAGGAGCAGAATCTATTTCTGTGAATGAAGGATATGTTCTTGCTGCTAACACAAATGAAAATGGATCTATGACAATAGCTATAGAAGGTACTGATGAAGTTGGTACTTATTATGGAGTTAAAACTTTAAAGGAATTAGTACTTAATGTAAATAATCAAAATGTTATGCCTGAGGTTTATGTAAATGATTACCCTACTCAACATGTAAGAGCCATTGTAGAAGGGTTCTATGGAAATCCTTGGACACATCAAGATAGATTAGATCAATTTAAGTTTTATGGAGACAATAAATTAAATATGTATATATATGCTCCAAAGGATGATCCATATCATAGGGATCAATGGAGAGATCCATATCCACAAGAAGAAATGGCAAGAATGCAGGAGCTTATTAATACAGCTACTGAAAATAAAGTTGATTTTGTATTTGCAATTTCTCCAGGAAAGGATATAGATATAAATTCAGAAGCAGATTATCAGGCACTTGTTGATAAGTGTGAGTCATTATATAACATGGGAGTTAGAAGTTTTGCAATCCTTTGGGATGATATATTCACAGATGATGGAGTTGGACAAGCTGCTATAATGAACAGATTTAACACAGAGTTTGTTAAGGCAAAAGATGGTGTTAAACCATTATTAACAGTTCCAACGCAATACTGGGGAACTTCAATGTTTACTGATGGACAAGTTAAACCTTATACAAAAGGATTTGCTGAAAATCTAGATACTGATATAGAAGTTATGTGGACAGGTGAAAATGTTATGTCCGAAACAGTAACTTTAGATGATGCAGAAAAAGTAAATAATCTTTACAATAGAAAAATGCTTTTATGGTGGAACTATCCTGTTAGCGACTATAGAGTTGATAAGTTAGCTTTAGGACCAATATATAACTTAGGAAATGATTTAGATAGTAAGATTGGTGGATTTGTTATGAATCCAATGGAGTTTGCAGAAGCATCAAAAATAACTCTTCATACAGGAGCTGATTATGCTTGGAATACTGCAGCTTATAACCATGATAAGGCTTGGGATAATGCAATTTCAGATTTAGTTGGCGAAGAGTTGAAAGAGAGCTTTAAGAAATTTGCTGATCATAGTACAAGACTTGATACTGGTAGAGAAGATGCTCCAGAAATGAGGGCTATAATGGATTCTTTCTGGGATAAGGTTGATAATAAACAAATTCCAGCTACAGAACTTGAGAGTTTAAAAGTAGGATTTGAATCAATAAAATCAGCAGTATCAGAAACTCAATCTAAGTTATATTCTGAGATGCTTGAAGAAGTAGCGCCTCAATTAGAAAAGCTTACTAATTATGCAGATGCAGCATCTACAGCAGCAGATATGGTTATCGCAATGCTAAAAGGCGATAGTAAGTTATGGTGGGAATTAAAGTCAAAGCTTTCATTGCAAATTGAAGTTTTAGATTCATCAAAAGCAATAATATCTGAAAAGGTATTAGATGATTTTATTAAACAAGCTAATACAAAGACAGACAATATGTATTTTGATGGTGTATTAAAGGAAGAAGTAAAAACATATAATTATCAAGCAACTACATCTGATAATCTTTCACCATTAAAGTTTGAGGAATGGTATAATGGTAAATCACCTTATGAACTTTCAAATATGTTTGATGGTAAATTAGATACTGCATATAGATCATCAGGAAATATTAAATCTGGAGATGAAATAATAGTAGATCTAGGACAAGAAGAGTATATTAAAAATATTTATATGTTAATGGGAAGAACTTCAGAAGATAATATGATCATGAATGGAAATCTTCAAATATCTAAAGATGGTATTGAGTGGAAAACTATAGTTGAAGGAAATACATTCAGAGAAGTGTTTGAAGATGAAATTAATGAAAATGCTAGATATATTAAATATGTAGCAACGGAGGATCAAGAAAATCAATTATACGTAAGAGAAATTATGGTAAATAAAAACACTCATAGTGGAGTGAACTCTAGCGTAGATGCTAAGCTTTCATATAAAAAGAGTATAGCTGATAAAAATGAAATAAATTCAGTTGTTTTAGAAGAAAAAGTTAAATTAAAAACTGGAGATATAATTGAATTAGAACTTCCGGAATTTAAGTTTATTACTGGAGTTAATGTAAATAGTAATGCAAATGGAAGTATTGAATATACAGTAAATGGAATTGATTGGATTAAGCTAGGAGATAGTGAAACAATAAAGTTAGATAAAGCACAAGTTGTAAAGGCAGTTAGATTTGTATCAAATGAAGATAAAACATTAAAGAATTTTAGTATGGATGTAGTAATTGAAGGAAGAGGAAATCAATCAGTTGAAACAAATAGAAATGGTAGCGGAAATTATAAAGATTTAAATGCTATTATTGATGGAGATTTAGATTCAAGCTTTATTTCATCAGGTGCATTAAATGTTGGAGATTATTTCACTTTAGATTTAGGTGAAGTAACTAATGTAAGAAATATTCAATTTATAGGGGATAGAGCATATGGTGGAGATAGAATCCGTGATGGAAAAGTTGAATATTCACTAGATGGAACTAATTGGACAGAAATATATAATGGTGGAATTTCTGAACAATTTAGAATGTATGACTTAGATTTTAATGCTAAATATTTAAGAGTAACTGCAACAAAGGGAACTGATGCATGGCTTAGAATGTCTGATTTCTCAGTAAATTCACCAGAAGCAGAAGTTATATTTGAATCAACTGCTAAACCATCTGATGATAATCATAGATTACCTAACTTAATGGATAATAATATTCAAACTTCATATATACCATCTAGAGATCTTGGTAGTGAAGATAAGCTAGTTTATAATATATTTGATGGTGCTTTAGTAAATAAAGTTGAAGTATTCCAAAGTGAAAAGACTATATCTAATGCTAAAGTTATTGCTAGAACATCAGATGATAGAAGAATAGAGCTTGGAACATTAGATAAAGGCTATAATATGTTTAATATGGAAAAGCCAGAAGAAGTTATATCAATAACTTTAGAATTCAAAGAAGGATCTGGAAAGCCTGAAATATATGAAATAGTAACTGAAAACTTTAGTTTAGAGGCTATAAAAGAGATTGCAAAAGCTAATTTAGTAACGGCAAAAGAGCTATTGACAAATATTGAAGGTAAATCAAATGAAGTTATTGAAGCCTTAAAGGTAGAAGTAGCTGAAGTTGAAAAATTATTAATAGACGGTGGATCAAGAGAAGAAATATTCTCAGCAAATAAGAAGCTTGAGGCTGCAATAAAAGATTTTACAGATTATACTGAAGAATCTAAGCCAGATGAAAGCCCAGAAGTTAAGCCAGAAGTTAAGCCGGAGGAAAATCCAGGAAATAGTGGCGGAGATACATCAAATGGTACTGAGGAGGATAAAAATAATAAACCAGGTAAGCTTCCTCAAACAGGTGGACCATCAGGATTATCAACAATGCTTTTAGGAATTACATCATTACTTGGTGGAGTAGTAGTTTATAAAAGAAGAAGAAAATAAAAACTTATAAATTAAATAAGAATAGAATCTAATATATGAAAAGCTATTATTACATTGCTTCACTTTGTAATAATAGCTTTTTTACTATTGTATATATCTCTAACCAGTTATCCACTCTTATTATATTTTTATTAATAGGATCTTTATTATAATTAGTGTTAATAAGCAAAACCTTAAAGCCTGCATTTGAAAGATCTATTGCGTTTGAATAATTATCTTCAATAAAAATATTGCAGTTTAATTCTCTAGCTTTATCTACTTTATAATGGCTACCTAAAAGATACAGATTATCATAGTAAATTGAGTTTTTTCTTAGGTATCCATGAGTTAGTAATGCAAGATTTTTCTCGCGTGCAGTTACAAAATAAATATTACTATATAAACTAAGTTCATTTATTACATATCTTACATGCTCTCTTATTTTCTGTTTGGAATGAAGTTCATACTTATACTTTTCATAAAATTCTAAATAACTTTCTTCACTTATATCTAAAACCTTAGAAATAGAGTATTCTGTGACTTCATTTTCTTTAATATTTGTTTTAAAGTATCTGTTACAAGGCTCAAGCCAATAGTATGCATCAGTTATAGTTCCATCTATATCTATGCATATATTAAATTTTTTCATTTTCTCACCTTCTTTATAATTATATTTCTATAATACTATTTAAAAGTTAATAAAGAATTAAAAATAAGTTAAATTATCAAATAAGTTAAAATAAAGTTATATAGTATTTTTAATAGTATAATTTATGACTTAATATTTTTATTTTGAAGTATGAATTTTAATTGATGTATTCAATAATGGTAAATAATGCTTACTAAATGCAATAGGATACTCATTATTTTTATATAGAGATTCTTCAATTAAATAGTATTGTTTCTCAGAGGGAATAGAGTGTTTTTTAGTTGCAAACTTGCCTGATTCTGAAAATTTAATATCTATTGAGCTACTACTACATTTATTATAAATATCATCTTCGATAAATTTTAGAAGATTATTAGTATCCTTTAAATCTATATCGAAATAAGATATAGTTTCAATAGGAATAATTGTATAAGTATATGCTAGAGCATTTCCATTACTCATATACCATCTATCAATATTCACTGCGGCAACAGTCTTTTTACCTAAAACCTCTATAAAATAATCGGATGGAGGTTCTATATGAAAATCCATTTCTACATGATCTATTTTAGCTTCTAATGATTTATATATAATATGTCCTAATTTTTCAAGTCCAATCTTTTTATTTTTTTGATTTCTTACTATAAAATTACCTTTTCCGCGAATGTTTTTTATTAAACCATCATCTTGTAATAATGATAAGGCTTGACGTAAAGTTGTTCTACTTACTCCTAACTCTTTAGCTAAATCAGGTTCTGAAGGAAGTCTATAATTATCTGGAAGGTCTTCTTCCTTTATCATTTTAAATAGTGTGTTGTATACTTCAACATATCTTAAATTTTTAGATTTTTTAATAATATCAGTATTAACCATAATAAAACCTCTCTCTATAAAAATAAACAAGTTTAATACAAGTTTATATTTACCTATTATAATATAATTATAGAATAAATTATCAAATTTTTCTAATAAAATATCAATAAAATACAATAGTGAAAACGTTGACCGATACAAGTGGATTGTAGTATTATAAATATATATAATAGACAAGTTTAAGACAACTTTAATGATGTATTATAATTTTAAATATGCTATAATTTAATTAATTAAGCTTAGGATTAAATAATTAAATTATAAGAAATAACAAATAATAAAAAATATATAATATATTTTTTATAGTCTTAAATAAAGAAGATTGGAAAGGAGTAATAACATGAAGAAATATAAAAGAATTTTTACTATTGTAATAGATTCATTAGGTGTTGGAGAAATGGAGGATGCAAAAGAATACGGAGATGTAAATGTTGATACTCTTGGTCATATTGCAGAATCAGTAGAGTCTTTTAATGTACCTAATCTTGAAAAAATGGGAATTGCAAATTTACGTCCAGTAAAGCATTTAAAAGCGCAAGAAAAACCATTAGGATATCAAATGAAAATGAAAGAAGCTAGTACAGGTAAGGATACTATGACAGGACACTGGGAAATTGCTGGTTTACACATTACTAAGCCATTCCAAACTTTTACTGATACAGGATTTCCTAAAGAACTATTAGATGAATTAATTAAAAGAACAGGTCATAATATAGTAGGAAATAAAAGTGCTAGTGGAACAGAAATATTAGATGAGTTTGGTGAACATCAAATGAAAACTGGAGATATGATTGTATATACTTCAGCGGATTCAGTATTACAAATATGTGGACATGAAGAAACATTTGGATTAGAAGAGTTATACAGATGTTGTGAAATTGCAAGAGAAATTACCTTAAAGGATGAATGGAAAGTTGGTAGAATAATTGCAAGACCATATGTTGGAGAAAGAAAAGGCGAGTTTAAGAGAACAAGCAATAGACATGATTATGCATTAAAGCCATATGGAAGAACAGTATTAAATGAGTTAAAAGACAATAATTATGATGTTATTTCTGTTGGAAAAATAAATGATATATTTGATGGTGAAGGAATTACAGAATCACATAAATCAAAAAGCTCAGTTCATGGAATGGAACAAACATTAGAAATAATGGATAAAGACTTTGAAGGATTATGCTTTGTAAATCTAGTTGATTTTGATTCACTATGGGGACACAGAAGAAATCCAAAAGGATATGCAGAAGAGTTAGAAAAGTTTGATGTTAGTTTAGGAAAAGTTTTAGAAAAGCTTAAAGAAGATGATTTATTAATTATAACTGCAGACCATGGAAATGATCCAACATATATTGGATCAGACCATACAAGAGAGCATGTACCATTCTTAGCTTATTCACCTTCAATGAAAGGTAATGGAGTATTAGAAACTTGTAATAGTTTTGCAGCAATAGGAGCAACAATAGCAGATAATTTTGATGTTAAAATGTCTGAAGGTACTATTGGAGAATCTGTTTTATCAAAACTAAATTAGTTTAAATAAAGTTAATAAGATTTTTTATATAAAAAGTTTTATAATTATTAAACACACTTTATAAAAAACAAACTATTACTATTAAGGTTTTATAGTAGTAGTTTGTTTTTATTAAATTATTCTCTTATTAATATCTTTTCTATTTCTGCGATATATAAAGTATGATAATCTTTGTCTGGATAGCATTGTTTTTCAATATCACCATCGATAAAGCATTGAGGTTCAAACTCTTGAGCATATAACTTTTTACAGATAATTGTAAGCTTTTCTTCTTCGAAAGCTGGAGTATTATCAATATAACTAACTGTTAAATTAGTTTTTGAAAGTTTATCCTCATCCCTCCCAGAAACTGTTCCTAAGTAGCTTAAATCCTTTTTGTAACTCTTATCGAAGAATGTAAGTGAAAATGTAGAAGATGCATCTACAAACTCTTTAGTAAATCTTTGAGGTCTTAGAACTATAGAAACTACATTTTTCCCCCACATAATACCAAAGCTTCCCCAAGAAGCAGTCATTGTATTAACTTTATTTTCTTTCTCAGCTGTAACAAGCATCCAGTCATGACCAATTAATTTAAAGGCACTTTCATTTAAATCTTCAGGTTTAACTTCTCTAAAATTACTCATAATATGTTCCCCCGTATTAAATTTATTAAAAATATATTATATACATTATTATACATGTATAGTTGGAAGTTGTATGCACTATAAATTTTAAAATATAATATTATTTATAAACAAGGAGTATATATTAAGTTAAACTTTAATGAAATAAGGTATTTAAAAGAAGAAATTTAAGTTTTTATGTTAAAGGTAAATAAAAGGAGAGTAAGATATAACTTTACTCTCGCTTTATAATAAAATTATTTAATTATCTTCCCATAATATATCTTGAGGCATTACTTCAAGGATAGTATCAAGTATTTCTAGAATATTTTCTTTTTTTACATTAGAAGAAGATAATAGCTGCTTATACTTTTTACTTCCTCTTTGTCCTTGGAATAGACTTTGAAGTGGAGCAATCAAAGTATGAATGCTGTTACCTTTTTCAAGTTCTTCTATAATATATGGAGTATAAGATTTTATAATTTCTCCTCTTGAAATAGGCTTTGTAGTTTGAGTATTTTCATAAAGTTTATGGAAGTTAGCTAAAAGATAACAATCTTCATATGAAGCTCTTCCTATCATTACGCCATCTACTTTAGTAAGAGCCTCCTTAATTGAATCTAATGTTTTAAAGCCGCCGTTAATTTCTATATTTAAATGACTAAATTCTTTTTTTAATCTATAAACCATATCATAATCAAGTGGGGGAATTTCCCTATTATCTTTTGGACTTAACCCCTTTAATATTGCAGAGCGTGCATGAATTGTATATCTATCAGGTTTAGCTTTAGATACAACATCTAAGAATTCTAATAAATCTTCATATCCATTCATTATAATTTTATTATTTTTATCTTCTATAACACCAGTTCCGTCTATTCCTATTCTATGTTTTATGGTAACAGGCTTAGTAGTTGCTTCTTTCATAGCAGATAAAATTTCATAAACTAATTCTTTAGAAGACATTAGTGCTGCCCCCATTAAGTTACCAGAAACTCTATCAGATGGACATCCACAATTTAAATTAACTTCCGTATAATTATAATCATTGGTTAATTTAACAGCCTTATAAGCATCTTCAGGATTAGAAGCCGCAATTTGCAGTGCAACAGGGCCTTCTTCTTCTCTAAAGTAGAGTATTTTATCTCTATCACCGTTGATTATTGCTTGAGCTGTAACCATTTCTGTGTAAAGTAGAGCATCTTTAGTTAAAAGTCTTGAAAAATATCTAAAATGCCTATGGGATTTGTCTACCATTGGGGCAATACTAATTTTTGGAGTTTCAATATTTGAAATATATTTTTCCATCATTTGTTTCCTTTCGTAGTTATTTATAAATTGAGAATTAGCCTTAATGATATGTATTAACTTTCCGATTTTCATATAATATCGAATACAATTCTAAATTTAAGATAGCTAAGATGACTAAATTTTTATAACTCGCTGCGCTCAAACAATAAAAATTCTTAACGCCATCTTAGCTATCTTAAATAAGAATTGTAGTTTCTCATTATAATAAAATCTCCAATTTAATACATATCATTAATGAGTCTAATTTTTAATTTAACTGTGTAAATTGGCAGAATATAAGTTGGCGAAGATAAATAGACTGTGGAATAAGCCTAGTACTTCTTTGCATAGCTATTTATCTTATGGAACATATCTAGTTATCGTAGCCTTTATATTCGCAATTAATAAAAAATATTCGCAAGTTATTTTTTATTATTATAGCATATGGGGGTAGCAAAATAGTAATGTAATTAAAGTAAAATATGATAGAATAGTAATTGGAATTAATATGGGAATGGTTGGTGATGGTCATGGTAATAACTACTTTAGTTGAAAATACTTCAGTATCGAAAGAGTTTAAATGTAAACATGGGTTATCTTTATATATTAAAACGGATAAGCATAATATATTGTTTGATTTGGGCTCTAATGGATTGTTTATTGAAAATGCTATAAAACTTAACATCGATATATCAGATGTTGACATTGTTATTATATCTCATGGACATAAGGACCACGGAGGAGCTTTAAAACTATTTTTACAACATAATAGTAAAGCAAAAATATATATTCATAAAGATGCATTTAATAAGTATTATACCTCAGTTTTAGGAGCACTTAAATTTTATGTAGGATTAGATGATAGACTTCAATTTAATGAAAGAATTGTATTTACTGAAAATATATTTGAAGTTGATGAGAGTCTATGTCTTTTTTCAAATGTTCCAAAGAAATATGAAACAGCGAGTTCAAATAACTCATTATTTATTAAAATTGATGGCAAGTATTATAAAGATGACTTTACTCATGAGCAAAATCTATTGATAAAGGAAAATGATAAATATATATTAATTGCTGGATGTGCCCATAAGGGAATAGTCAATATAGTAGAAAAAGCAGAAGAAATAATGGCATCTAATATATCAACTGTTATTAGTGGATTTCATTTATTTAATCCAGTAAATAAAAAAAGTGAAAGCTTAGAATTTATTAGTAATATAGTTAAATGTTTAAATAATAAGGATACTGTTTTTTATACTTGCCATTGTACAGGAAATAAGGCATTTAATATATTAAAAGAAAATCTTAGAGATAAAATAATGCATTTATCTACAGGACAAGTTATAGAAATTTAATAAAAAAAATCGTACCCTAAGTAGGTACGATTTTATTTTTTATGTGAATCAAATAATAGCATAGTTACAAATATAGCTAGTAATATTCCTCTAGCAATATTGAAGCCTACTCCCCCTAAAGCTAAAAAATCTATTATTACATAACCAACTATGTAAATAGCACAACAGATGATTGTCCAAATTATTTTACCTTTAGTTGTTTTTGCAGCTTTAAATTGAAGCTTTCCACTATTTATTAAATATTTTGATAAGTAATTTAAAATTACACTAGATATAATAAATGATAATACAAGAGTTAATATATTAGCCAAATCTTTAGCTCCTTTCAAATTTATAGTAATATTATAACATTTATTATGAAAATTAAGTGTAATTTTATTTTAAACTTATAATAATTAGTTTTTCAATTCTAATAACATTTCATATTGGCCAACAAAATTTTGAAATCCAATGGATGAAAGCATTTTAATCATAGGTGTATAACTAGAATCTACATTAATAACAGATATCATATCTGATTTTGTATTTCTAATTAAATCCGTTATAATACTTTTTCCAACACCTTTATTTCTATATTTATTATGAACTGCAAGCTGTGGAATATCTCCGGTATTTTTATCAATAATTCCATAAGCAATAATTTTATTATTATCTTTCACTAATGAGAAGATGAAGCTATCTATAGTAGATCGTACAGAATCAATAGAATTTTGCCATGAAGGTGTGATATCCCAAAAATTCATTATTTCATTCCACTCTTTTTCACTTAATATAGATTTATTTTCAATATTATATATATTTGTAGGGAGGGAGGAGAAGTTATCTAATTTAAAACATTCAAATTCTCTTATAACTTTAAAACCTTGTTTTTTATACAATTCAAAAGCAGCAGTATTGTTTTTTAATACTTCAAGCAAATAACATTCTATATCATTTTTAATTAGTTCTTTTTTTAGATTATTAAACATTGTTCTGGTAATTCCTTGTTTTCTATATTCTTTAATAACACCTGTTCCTGTGTCATATACAGTTTTTTTATTATTCCAGACTCTGAGTCCGTTATAAATGAATCCAATTAACTTATCCTCTTTAAATGTGCCAATTGAAATTTTAGAATCATAACCTCTTCTTAAAAGCATGTTTTCAAATTTAGAAAGGGAAAGATCAAGATCTACTTGATAATCTGAAAAAGCCAATATAAATGCTTTATGCAAAATATCAATAGACGTATTTTCTAGAGTATTGTAGCTGCACATTTTAAAACCTCCTTAATATAATTACCATATTTTTGCTCTTTATATGAGTTTATCATAAAAAGTAAATTGTGGTATATAAAATAAATATTTATATTTGTAATTGACAAAAAAGTAACAATGAAATACACTTAAAGTAATATATGGATAAAAAATACATTTTTCTAGGACTAGTCCTTTATCAATTACATACTAAAAATTATTATAAAATATAAGTTAGTTCATATATATACCAAAAAATAAAATAATATAAAAAATATAGTTTGAAAATTAACAAATTATATCATGTTATAAAGTAAATTATTAAATTTAAAATAAAAATAATTATATTTGGGAGGTATTATATATGAAACTTAGTGGTAAGGTTGCTGTGGTTACAGGTGCTAGTTCAGGTATGGGAAGATCTATTGCTCTTTTGTATGCAAAAGAGGGAGCTTTTGTTGTAGCAGTTGCAAGAAGAAAAGAAAAGTTAGATGAATTAATTGAGGCTTCTAAGGACTATGAAGGAAAAATTATTACTATGCAAGGTGATGTTTCTAAAAAAGAAGATAATGAAAAAATGATTGATCTTGCTATAGAAAGATTTGGGAAAATTGATATTTTAGTTAATAATGCAGGGGTTATGGATGAAATGATGCCAGTTGCTGAAGTTCCAGATGAATTATGGGAAAAAGTAATGAGTGTTAATTTAAACGGTCCATTTTATGCTTGTAGAAAAGCTGTTAATTCAATGTTGAAGCAAGGTTCTGGAATTATAATAAACGTAGGATCTATAGGCGGATTAAATGGTTGTAGAGCAGGTGTTTCTTATACAGCTTCTAAATATGCATTATTAGGTTTAACTAAAAACATTGGATTTATGTATGCAGATAAAGGGATAAGATGTAATATTATATGTCCTGGTGGAGTAGAATCAGAAATTGGAGTAGGTATAAGTCATCCAAGTGAATTTGGATTCTCAAGAGTAAGACTTGGAATGGGAAATGTGCCAAGGTCAGGTTCACCAGATGAAATAGCTACAATTGCTCTATTCCTTGCTACTGATGATTCAAGTTTTGTAAATGGAACTGAAATTGTTGCAGATGCAGGTTGGACAGCATTTTAATAAACTATAGTAAAACTATAGTATACAGATGTCGAATATATAATATATAAACTAATTCCATATCCTTTTTTTATAATGAATTATAATTTAAGAGGAATTAAGTATGAGAAAATTTCCAACACATATAGTTATAGTAGATGGAATTATTGAAAATGATAAAAAGGCTATATCAAATTTATTTTGATATAGCCTCTTAATATTTCCACAAAATTATCATATAAGTAGTAAAAATATTTAGCTAGTAAGTAATTATAAAATTTGATATTCTATAAGGAGAAAACGATATAACATAAAATACTATAAAATAAGTAAAATATATAAATTAAATGAGGGTGTGTTATGGAAAAATTAAGTCATGGATGTACATTAGATTGTTTTGATTGTTGTAAGTTTAATATTTATGTTGATAAAAATGAAATAATAAAAATTCAAGGAGATAAAGATCATCCGTATACTAAGGGATTTATATGTAAGAAGGGGTTAGCGCACTTAGATAGATTAAATCACAAGGATAGAATATATTCGCCAATGATAAAAATCAATAATGAATGGAAAGAAATATCCTTTGATGAAGCTTTAAATATTATGGCTGAAAAACTTGAGTATTACAAAAGTGAATTTTCATCAAAGTCTATACTATATTATGAGCAATATGGAAATGGTGCATTACTTAAAAGTATGGGCGATTTATTTTTTAACTTCTATGGCGGAGTTAGTAAATCTAAAGGTGGACCTTGCTGGAGTGCTGGAATTAAAGCACAAACATTTAATTTTGGAGATGTAAAAAGTCATTCATTAGATGATATGATAAATAGTAAGACTATATTTGTATGGGGAAAGAATCCTGCCTTTACAACTATACATACAATGCAAAGTATAAAAAAAGCCAAGAATAATGGAAGTAAGATAGTAGTAATTGATCCAATATACACAAAAACTGCAGAAGTGTCAGATAAATATGTAAGAGTTAAACCAGGTGGAGATGGAGCTCTTGCACTAGCTATGGGCAAAATAATAATTGATAAAAATTTGTATGATAGAGATTATATAGAAAAGTATGTTAATGGCTTTGAAGAATATAAAAGTTATGTAGAAGGCTTAAGTCTTGAAAATTTAATAAAAATTTGTGGTGTAAGCAAAGAAGAAGTAGAAGAATTAGTAATGCTATATACAAATAAATATTCTACTATTTTACTTGGATATGGTATGCAAAAATATAAAAATGGAGGAAATACTATAAGCCTAGTAAATATTTTAGGAGCTATCACTGGACAAATAGGATTTACTGGTGGTGGTGTTAATTATGCCAATAAAGTTTATCCAAGTGTAATTGATTCAGATCCTTATAATAGCGAAAAATCTTGTGAAAATAGATTTTTTTATGTGAGTCATATGGCGGATTTTATAAATGATTCATTAAGTGGAAAAGACTTTTATGATGATTATAAAGTTTATTTAAAAGATATTAGATTAAATGAGGATACTAAAAAATATAATATACCAATAAAAATGGCTGTAGTTACAAAAAGTAATTTAATAAATCAATTAGCCAACTTAAATAATCTAAAGAATGCCTTTTCAAAAATAGAATTTAAAGTATGTTTTGATATGTTTATGACTGATACAGCTAAGGAATGTGATTTGTTTATTCCAACTACAAGTACATTAGAAAGTGAAGATTTAATATATAGTTCTATGACAAGTCCATATATAATTTATAATGAAAAGGCTGTTGAACCTAAAAATGAATTAATGGATGAATATGAATTTTTTAAAGAACTTGCAAAAAGAGTTAAATTAGATAATTATCCATATGTTGATAAGCAGGAATATTTGTCAAAAGTTATAGAACCATTAAAGGAATTCAAAGAAGAAGTAAGTATAGAGTATTTGAAAAATAATTATTTTACAATTCATAAACCTGTAGCTTGGGAGGATAAAAAATTTAAAACACCTTCAGGGAAATTTGAAATATTCTTTAACGAAAGTTTATATTTAGAAAATGATAATAAAAAAGATAATAAATTAAGTTTTAAATTACTTACTAACCATAGTAGAGATACTTTATCAAGCCAACATATGATGGATGAAGAGGAAATATCTATTGCTTATATAAATGAAGATATGGCAAATAAGATATCTTTTAATGAAGATAAAATAGTTACTTTAAAGAATAATAATGGAGAAATAAGAGTAAAGTTGAAAATTGATAACATAGTATCCGATTACGTGATTTTAATGTATGTTGGATGGTGGACAAAACATGGAAATCCTAATTATCTAACAGATTCAGGAATATCTGATATAGGTGGACAAGTAACTTACAATGAAACTGAAGTTGAGATAGTGATGTAAAATATGCGGTTATTTAAAACTTACCATATTTATCATAATGAGGTTATAAAAGATAAATTTGACATTTGTTTATTAAATGTTTAATAATAAATATGAACAAATATTTAACAGTAATATAAACAAAAGATTAGCATACAGGGGGAGACATATGAAATTTTATAATAACTTAAAATTATCTACACGATTGACAATTTATTTCTTAAGCACTATTTTTTCAATGGGGGTAATTGGAATAATAGGAATATATAATATGCATAGTATTGATAAATCGGTGGATTATTTAAATAACAATACTATAAAATCAATTGACTCAATTAGTAAAATAGATAAAAATCAATTGATTATTTATAAAGATATACAATTACTAGTAAATTCAAGTGATAAAGGTAATTCAGATGAATTAATAAAAGAAATTACTAATGCTTCAGAAGAAAGTGAAAAGCAAATTGCAATATATGAAACGACAGTTGATGATGAGGATGAAAGAAATATTTTTAATGAGTTTAAAAATAATTTAAAGTTATATAACGAAGATGTTAAGAAGTACATAAATTTAATGGATAATGGAAATAAAAAAGAAGCAGAAATACAACATTTAGCTATTATTCAAGCAAGAAATAATATGGAAAATGAGCTAAATAAATTAATAGAGTTAAATGAACAATGGGCTAATGAGATAAAGGTTGAAGGTAAGGAAACTTTTAGTAATTCATTAAAGTTAATTATTTATATTATATTAGCATTATTTATATTTACAAGTCTATTTGCATTTGTTATGAAAAGTTCAATAAAAAAATCTTTAAGTAAGATAAAAGGATTATCTAATAGATTATGTAATTATGATTTGTCTTATCCTATTATTATAGAATCAAATGATGAGTTTGGAGAAATAGGACGCGATTTAAATAAAGCACAAGAAAATATTAGTGATTTAATAAAAAATATTATGAATAGTTCTCAGGATATGAGTGCTTCAAGTGAAGAGTTATCAGCTACAGTAGAAGAAATGACTGCAAAACTTGAAAGTATAAATGCATTAACAAGGGAAGTTAGTTCAGGAGTACAAGAAAATAGTGCAACAGCTGAGGAAATATCAGCAGCAGTACAAGAAGTGGATTCAAGTGTTAATATACTATCAAGTAAAGCAATGGAAGGCAGTAATAATGCAGTTGAAATAAGAAATAGAGCAACAAGAGTTGAAAAGGCTAGCAAAGTAGCTACTGAAAACACAAAAGAAGTATATAGTGAAATGGAAAAAGAAGTTTTAAAAGATATAGAAAAAGGAAAAGTTGTTGCAGATATTAAAGTAATGGCAGAAACTATTGCAGGGATAGCAGAACAAACAAATCTTTTAGCACTTAATGCTGCTATAGAGGCAGCAAGAGCAGGAGACCAAGGAAAAGGATTTGCCATAGTGGCTGAAGAAGTAAGAAAATTAGCTGAACAATCTTCAAAAGCAGTAGGTAATGTAAAGTTTACTATAGAAAAAGTACAAGAAGCATTTAAAAGTTTATCAGAAAATAGTAATAAGTTATTAAAGTTTATTGATGATAATATTGTTCCGCAATTTGAAACCTTTGTAGAGATTGGAGAGCAATATCAAGGTGATGGTATATTTGTAAGTAATATGTCAGAGGAACTAGCTGCAATGACGGAAGAAGTGTTAGCAACAATGAATCAAGTTAGTGAGTCTGTTCAAGGCATGGCAGATATGGCTCAAATATCGTCAGGAAACTTAGATGGAATAAATGAAAGTGTTTATGAATCAGCTAAAGCTATGGAACAGGTAGCTAATACAGCTCAAGCTCAAGCAGAGTTTGCACAGGATTTAAATGAAATGATTCAAAAATTTAAGGTTTAAAAATAGATTACTATACTTTAAATTATGTTATAATTAATAAGATATAGAATATAAAACTATTAAAGTAAAGTAAAAAATTAGTATTTATATATGATTACTTTATTCTATGAATAGAAGGATTATTGATTATTAAAAAGTGTATCGAAAGGTACGCTTTTTATAATATATGAAATATAGTTGGAAGGAGATGAACCATGGTTATATCATATTTTAAAGACTTATTTGATGATAAAAAATTTCTAAAGAAAACTGTAGCAATTGGAATTCCTATAGCAATACAGTCACTTCTTAATACAACCCTAAATTTAGTTGATACCATGATGATAGGAACTTTAGGACAAAGTGCAATTGCAGCAGTTGGATTAGCTAATAAGGTGTTTTTTGTTTTTACTTTACTATTATTTGGTGTTGTTAGTGGATCTTCAATATTAACTGCACAATATTGGGGGAAGAGGGATGTGAAGAACATAAGAAGAGTTCTTGGCATATCTCTTATTATAGGGCTTTCTGGAGCTATTATTTTTATGCTAGCAGGACTTTTAATACCAAAGTTTGTTATGAGAATTTTTACTCCAAGTGAAAATACAATAGCTGTTGGAGCATCTTATTTAATCATAGTAGCCTTAAGTTATCCTTTAACCGCAATAACAAATTGTTATATTTCACTTTTAAGAGCAACAAATAAGGTTAAGGCTCCGGTTTTTATAAGTATAGTAGCTATTGGAGTTAATGTAGTACTAAACTATACATTCATATTTGGTAATTTTGGAGCACCAAGATTAGGGGTTCAAGGTGCTGCAATAGCAACTGTTATTGCTAGATTAGTTGAATGCTTATCTATTTTAGCTATTGTGTACATAAGTAGAGGACCAGCAGCAGCTAAAATAAAAGAGCTTATTGACTTTAATAAGGAATTTATTAAAAAGTATTTTATTACAGTATCACCTGTTATAGCTAATGAATTTATGTGGGGACTAGGAGTTACTATGTATTCGTTAGTTTATGGAAGAATGGGAGATGAAGCTGTTGCATCAATTACAATAACTCAAAATGTTGAGCAAATATGTATTGTTTTATTCCAAGGACTAAGTTCTGCTACTGCTGTTATTTTAGGAAATGAATTAGGTGCAAATAAGCTAAAAGATGCAGAAAAACATGCCAAGAGTTTCTTTGTATTACAATTGTTATTAACAGTAGCTATGGGATTAGTATGTATTATTATAAGAACTCCATTAATTAAACTATTCTCGGTTCCAGATAATATAGCATTAGATATAACTAGGTGTTTGACTGTATTTGTATGCTATTTACCATTTAGAATGTTTAACTTAGTTAATATTGTAGGTGTTCTTAGAAGTGGTGGAGATACAAAGGCTTCTCTACTTTTAGATATCACAGGTGTGTGGTGTGTTGGAATACCGATGGCTTTCTTTGGAGGAATTGTTTTAGGATTACCTATTTATTATGTTTATGCAATGATAACACTCGAAGAGGTTTATAAGTTTATATTAGGTTTTAGAAGATATAGACAAAAGAAGTGGCTTAAAAATATAGTTGGAGCTTAGATATTAAAAGTAGTATTTAGTTGAAAATATACTTTAATAGTAATAGTAGAAGTATCAAGGGATTCACATTGTTTATTGTTCTTTGTGTTATATAAGCCTTTAATAGTAATAATAGAAGTATCAAGGGGGCTTTTAGTTGAATTTAAAAGAAGTTCATACGTCTAAACTTTTTAGAAATATAAGAGAAAAGGTGCCTAGTCATGAAATAACATCTGAATCTTTAAGGTTAGGAATACTTCTTGCAATAGTAGGAGGATTTTTAGATGCTTATACATTCATATGTAGAGGCGGTGTTTTTGCTAATGCTGAAACAGGAAATATTGTACTAGTTGCACTTGGAATTACAAATAGAGATTATAAAAGTGTTTTTATGGCTGCACTCCCTATTTTAGCATTTGTAGTAGGTGTGATAGTCACAGAAATAATAAGAGAAAAATCAATAAAGAATTACAAAGGATCATCAAGGTCTGAAAAGTTCATTTTAATTATTGAAGCAGTTGTGCTTTTTATAATTGGATTTATACCAAATACTGTGCAACACATATTTGTAACTACCACTATATCATTTGTTTCATCAGTGCAAATTTCATCTTTTAGAAGGTTAGTTGATTCCCCATATAGCACAACTATGTGCACAGGGAATTTAAGAACAGCTTCACAAGCTGCATATTTAGCAATAACTAAAAATGATAGAGTGGCATGCGCAAGATCAATAAGATATATAATAGTAATTCTTTCATTTTTAGTTGGCGCATCTTTAGGTGGAATATTAACTGTAAATTTTGGGGTTAAATCAATTTGGACATGCTCCATTATACTAATTATTTCAAAAGTTTTATTTAGTATAGATGAACATAGATTAATTGAAAAGATGCATAATTTTGGAAAATGATTTCAAAATAATTAATTATTGAAATTATACTAATGTTTGTGTATAATACGAATATAAATTAAGAAATTCTCGTATATCATCGGTAATATGGACCGAAAGTTTCTACCTGCTAACCGTAAATAGGCAGACTACGAGGTATTGAATTTGAAAAAGAAATTATTATAAATTGATTTGTATTATAAATTTATGATTTTATTTCTATTTTTTAAGACGACACCTCGATTACGAGGTGTTTTTTATTATTAAAAAAATGGAGGATAAAATCATGGATAAAGTAAAAGTAAGTGATGGGATTAAGCTAACATATGGGGTTGATGATAATCCATCAATATCAGAAAAAATACTATTTGGAATTCAGCATATATTTGCTGCATTTGGTGGAATAATAGTTGTTCCATTAGTTATATCTAGTGCATTAGGGTTTGATGCTAAAACAGGAACAGCATTAATAAGTGCATCAATACTTGCAGCTGGTATTGCAACAATAATACAAGCTAAGGGCATAGGACCAGTAGGTTCAAAAGTAGCTTGTATAATGGGAACGGACTTTACTTTTGTATCACCATCTATTACAGTTGGATCAGTTTTAGGATTACCAGGAATAATTGGAGCTACTATTTTGGGTGCAGTTTTTGAAGTAGTACTTAGTTATTTTATAAGACCATTAATGAAGCTATTTCCACCACTAGTTACAGGAACAGTTGTATGTTTAATTGGTTTAACATTATTACCTGTATCAATAGATTGGGCTGCAGGGGGAAGTGGAGCTGCAGATTATGGTAGTATAAAAAATATATCAATTTCAATGCTTGTACTTTTTGGAACGTTATTACTAAATCGTTATGGAAAGGGAATGCTTAGCAGCGCATCAATACTTATAGGAATGATTGTTGGATATGTTGTATGCATTCCACTTGGATTAGTAGATTTTACAGCAGTTAAAGAAGCAAGTTGGATTTCAATGCCTAAGATATTTGAATATGGAGTTACTTTTGATTTAAAAGCACTTATAGCATTTATTCCAGCATATTTCGTTACTGCAATTGAAACTGTAGGATGTTTAAAGGCAGTAGGAGAAGTTTCAGAAGTAGATATGACTGACAAGCGTATAGGAGCTGGCGTATTATCAGATGGTATTGGAAGTATGATAGGTGGAGCTGTTGGTACATTACCGAATACTACATTTAGTCAAAATGTTGGATTAATACCTTTAACAAAAGTAGCTAGCCGTTATGTAGCAGTTATGGCAGGTATTATATTAGTTATATTAGGATTTTTACCTAAACTTGCAGCAATAGTTAATAGCATTCCACAACCTGTTTTAGGAGGAGTTGGAATAGTTATGTTTGGAACTGTTGCAGCAGCAGGAATAAAAACATTAAGTAAAGTACAAATAAATGAGCGTAATCTTTTAATAATAGCTACATCTATTGGATTAGGGCTTGGAGTAACATTTAGACCAGAGTTTATTGCACAACTACCAGAAGGATTAAAAATGATTTTTGCATCAGGAATATCAACAGGTACAATTACAGCATTAGTGTTAAATATAGTTTTAAAAGAAGATAAAGAAGAAATAGAAGCTGCTAGTGATAATGATATAGAAGCTGCATAATATATAAGTTTTATAAATTGCGACTTAAACATAATGATATGTATTAACTTTCTGATTTTTATATAATATCGAATACAATTCTAAATTTAAGATATCTAAGATGACTAAATTTTTATAACTCGCTGCGCTCAAACAATAAAAATTCTTAACGCCATCTTAGATATCTTAAATAAGAATTGTAGTTTCTCATTATAATAAAATCTCCAATTTAATACATATCATTAATGAGGCTAATTCTTTGTTTGATAATTTAAAGTGGCAAAATTAATTGCCTGGGCGTAGCGAGTTAACCAAAACTCTTGGTATATTTTTTTTCTAAAATTTAATAGGCTCATCTACTTCAGACAAGCTTCAGTAGATGGGCTTTTATACTAAGTTAAGCCAGCTTCACTAAGTATTTAATGCCTGCGTAGCTATTTAGCTTATGGAACATATCTGTTATCGTAGCCTTTATATTCCCAATTTATAACTGTTGTTTGTTCAAAAGATAATTAGTCATTTAAATGGACTTTTTAAGTAGATTTTATTAAATATATAAATACATAGCAAGACTCCTGAAACTACAAATAAATAATTAGATATTTGACCTAATCTATTTGGTATCCTATTGACCATCTTATCCCAAGCCTCTTTATGTACTTTATAATCATAATTAGCTTGTTTATCAGTTCTGTTAGAATATATATTCCATGTTATATTATCTTGATCATTATATACTCCTCTTAAACCTCCTTTTCCTTCTTTTATCATATCATCTGTTACATCTTTTTTGTATTCATAGTCTATATTAGATATTCCTTCTCTTGCTATTCTGATATAATATAATCCATTGTCATTTTTCAGATTAAAATCATTTAGCAGTTGAGTGATTTCATTTTTTAAATCTGAATCAAGTACATCTTTATCTTTGATTTTATTATCTATAACATCAAATACATATGCTGTTGTATTTTTATCAGATGTAAAAGGATCAGGAGTGTTTCTATGCATAAAGTCATCAGTTATATTAATAGATAAAAATATGCATGCAATTACGAAGAAAGCTAAAGTAAGATTTTTTAGTAGCTTTGAAAACTTGTTCTGATTTTTTAGGATTAAGTTCATTTCATTTATAACAGCCTTTTCGCTGCCAAAATTAAAAAGTGCTTTATTGATGCTCTCTTCTTCCGTTAATCCTTGCTTTTTCAGTTCTTCTACTTCTTCAAATAAATGAACCTTTGTTTCTTCTTTTAGAATTTTTGTTTCATCATCTTTTGTATCAAAATTTCTATATATTTTTTCTATATACTCTTCTATTTTTTTCATATTATTTTACCTCCATAAAATTATCTAAAATTCTTTTTAAAGCTTTCCATTCTTCAGAACTTTTAAGATAAGTTTCTTTACCTTCATTGGTAATAGAGTAATATCTTCTTCTTCCGCCACTGGTTCCTTCAGTATCATTCCAATACCCTTTGATGTACCCTTTTTTCTCTAATCTTTTTAGTGATACATATAATGTGGCTTCTTTCATTTCAAACTCTTCTTTTGACTTTTCTCTAATTTTTTTTGATAATAGATATCCGTACATATCTTCATAATACAATGTTGATAAGACAATAGTATCAATATACCCTTTAAGGACTTCCTTATCAAATTCCATTTAATACACCCCTTTTTAAAATAAACTACTTTATAATATTGAGTATATATTCATTATAAGATATATTACTTTATATTATCAAGTAAATATTTAGAGTACATTGTTAATAAATATATCATGATTACTTATATAAAGAATAATTAGTTATTATAATGAAATTTAATTATATATTTTATATAATTAAATTGTGTTAAATTTGGGAATTTAGGGGGAGATAAGATGAAGAGTATTAGCAAAACTTTAAAAATTTCTATTACATTAATAGCTGTATCTTTAGTATTAACAATTTTAATATCAGAGAAATTAAAAGTAGATAAACCTGTGTTTATAAAAAATTATAAAGAAGTTGAAATTATAGAAAGTGAGGGAAGCCTTTCAATTTCAGGTTTTGATATAGAATTAAAATACATATCGAATATAGAGGATAAAAGAAAGGTAGTATATATAACTTTTAAAGACGCACCAGAATTGAATTTTTATGCAAGTGAAACTAATTCCATGGGATTAATGAGTTTTTACGATTACAGCAATGATAATGTTGAAAGACATGGTAGATATGGAGTTCATACAGTTTTCTTAAGTTTAAACCATGAAAATTTTGAGTATGATTTAAATAAGGAGCTTGAGTTAGGTGAAGCAACTATAACTTTTAATGATGGACTTATTATGGATGTGGATTTAGGAAAAATACTGTTGCATAAATATAGTGATGAGAAAACTCCACTACAAGATTCAGGGGTAGAGGGATCAAGTGATGGAAATAGTAGGAGTATATTTTGGGCCACTGATTATATAATGATATCAAATGTTTATTCACCATTGTTTGAGGAAGCTAAGGATTTATTTGATTTCAATATAAACAAGTTAGGAAGTATGAATAAAAAAGATTTAATTTATAACAAAAATGAAAATCTATTTTTTAGTTTTCAATTTTATAATATAGATGACATAGAGAAAAAGCTCTGTAGTTATGAAATAAAACCAGTTATTTATTTTGTTGATAGAAGTGGAAAAGAATACGAAAAAAGAGTATACAACACCTTCAATTATAAACCGTACTTTAGCTTTAGTGATATTTATAAATATCTAAAAGTAAAGGAGGAAATATAAATGCTTAATGGTTATAAAAAGATCTTTTGGGGAATGTTTTTTACAGCTTTTCACATTAATTTAGGGTCAATTCAGTTTTTACCAAACTTTATAGCAATATTGATTGTATCTTCAGGAATAAGAGAAATATTAATTGATAATGAAAATGCTTCACTTAATCTATCATTAAAATTAAATAATATAAGTGCCTTTGTTTCTTTTATTATTTTTATATTGCCATTTCTGGGAATTGATACTTCATCTAATAATATAGTTTTAACTGAAATATGCTTTAATGTAGTAAGTATATTGGAAATTATAGTTATAGTAAAGCTTTTAGAAGGAGCATCACAAATCTTATCTGAAAAATATAGCGATAGCTTAGGAAAAGAATATAGAAATAAAGCAATAAAGTATCTTTGGTTATATCCAGTAGTAATAATTGTAATTAATTTTAATTTTATATTTATGTCAGAAATGATAGAACTAGTATTAGGAATATATGCATTAATAATAAAATTGTGGATAATGCTATCATTTAGAAGATTATATAAAAGGGAGTTATAAATATCTAAATAAATTTATAAAAATTAACTAATAATACTTTTATAGAAATATGGAGGTGTTATTAATGATTAAAGATATATTAGATGAATTACAACTTAAAAATTCTGAAAATCTATCTCAACATAATTTTGAAAGAAATACAGCATTAGGAATGAATAGGGATTTGGATAAATTAAAAATAAATGATGATATTTCTAATGAAGATATAATAGTTGATGAGTATTCATCAAAAATAACAAATGCCTATGTAGAGCTTAAAGATGTTGTAGAAAATAAGGACAAATATGAAATTTCGGAAGATGATAAAAATAAGGTTGATTTAAATTCATTAATATTAAATAAAAAATAAATATATAGGTTAAAATAAGATAGTTCTTCATTTTGTAATGAGGAACTTTTTTTATTATAAATTAAATTTTAAAAATTTGTTATTATAGATTTTTTTGATTTTTTATTGTGTATATATAAGTTTACTTTGAATAGAAATAAAGTTATGGAATAAGAAAAGGAATATATGACTACTTTTCTTATAATGGACATTTAAAAATCTTTTAAGATTAATTTAAGGTAATAATGATATTATTTACTCAATGAAATTGTAGGAGGAAAATTTATGAGTAAAAAACTTATTGCTATATTATCAGTAATTTCCTTATGCATAGGAGTTACTGGTTGTACAAGTAAAAAAGCTAATAATAACGAAACTTCCATAAGTAGTGAAAGTATAGAAAATATTAATGCTAATATAACCTTAGGAGAGAATATATCTGTAGAAGGAAATGGAGTAGTTGTAGAAGAAAATAAAGTTATAATAAATTCAGCAGGAACATATAGTATTTCAGGAACTTTAAGTGATGGACAAATAATAGTAAATGCTGGAGATGAAGATAATGTAGAACTTATTTTAAATGGTGTTAATATAAGTTGTTCTAATAGTTCAGCAATATATGTTAAAAATTCTAAAAATACATATATAATTTTAGCTGATGGAACAGAGAATCAAATGACAGATGGAGAAAATTACGTGTTTGATGATGAATCTACTGATGAACCCAATGCTACAATTTTTAGTAAATCTGACTTGTTTATTAATGGTGCAGGATCTCTTATAGTAAATGCTAATTATAATAATGGAATAACAAGTAAGGATGATTTAGAGATAGGAGATGCAAATATATCAGTAACTTCTGTACATGATGGTATTAGAGGAAAAGATTCTATTACAATAACAAGTGGAAATATAACTATAAATTCACAAGGAGATGGAATGAAATCTAATAACGCAGAAGATGCAGAAAGAGGATATGTATTAATCCAAGGTGGGACTATTAATATAACATCAGGTGAAGACGGAATACAAGCAGAAACAAATGTTACAATCACTGGAGGAGACATAACTATTAAATCAGGTGGAGGAAGCGAAAATAGCAGTAAAGCTAGTAGCTCATGGGGAACATGGGGAAATCCTAAAGACTTTGGACCTCAAGAAACAACAGTAGAAGAAGCTGAAACAGCAAGTGCTAAGGGAATAAAAGCTGTAGTAGGAATAAAAATTGATTCTGGAAATATAAAAATTGATTCATCTGATGATTCAATACATTCTAATGGCAATGTAGAAATTAACGGAGGTAGTATTAATGCTTCATCAGGTGATGACGGTATTCATGCAGATTCAGTAATAGATATAAATGACGGAGATATTAATATATCAAAATCCTATGAAGGAATAGAAGCTGAAACAATAAATATCAATGATGGGAACATAAAATTAGTTGCAAGTGATGATGGTATTAATGCTGCAGGTGGAAATGATGGATCTTCAATGAATGGAAGACCAGGACAAAATAGTTTTGCTTCATCAGGTAATGGAACAATCAATCTTAATGGTGGAAAGATTATTGTAGATGCAAGTGGAGATGGTATTGATGCTAATGGATCAATATATATGAAAGATGGAGTTGTTATAGTTAATGGACCTGAAGATAATGGAAATGGAGCTTTAGATTATGATGGAAAGTTCGAAATTTCAGGTGGACTTTTAATAGCAGCAGGTGGAGCAGGTATGGCTCAATCACCAAGCACAACATCAACACAAAATTCAGTTAATATATTTACAAGCTTATCAGCAAATACATTATTACGTGTTGAAGATGAAGGTGGAAATGAATTAATAACATTTGCACCGAGCAAAAATGTACAATCAATAGTTATATCATCACCCAATATCAAGATAAATGGAAATTATAAAGTTTATACAGGAGGAGAATCAACTGGAACATCAAGTGATGGATTGTATTCAGAAGGAGCTTACTCAGGAGGAACTGAATTAGAAAGTTTTACATCTTCAAGTGTAGTAACAACTGTAGGTCAATCAACTGGAGGCTTTGGAGGTCCTGGTGGAGGAAGAATGCCAGGTCAAGGCGGTGGTATGAGAGGGCAAGAAGGAATACCACAAGGAGAAATGCCAGAAAGACCTTAATATAAAGTTTATTAAAGGATGTTATCTATAAATAAGTTAATTGTTTATAGGTAATATCCTTCTTATTTATGTTAATAAATGAAAAAGGATAGAGTAAGTAGTTACTTAATTAAAAAATATAGTAACTACATAGTGCAAATAATTATGAATTTTATTTTGTAAAGAATACTATTGACAAACTAAATGATAGAGTATAATATTCTTTATATGAACAATGTTCAATTTAAATTTCAATATATAAAATATAGTCGAAATTAGAAATAGGAGTTTTAAGAATAAATTATCATCTTATTTTAAATAGATGTTTTTCATAAAAAATATAAATATATATTTTTTTATTATATATAAGATTTTAATACAAATGGCTTCTATAAAAATGTAAATATATATTAATATTCCCACTTAAATAAAGTGGGAAAAAATATAATTCAATATGAACAAAGTTCATATTATAAAGGAGGAATTTTTATGAAAATAAGAAAGGAAAAGCTATTAATTTTAGCAAGTGCAGTATGGTTTATTGCAGGTTTTAATATATTGCGAATAGGATTTATAAGTTATGTAAGACATATCACTTTCTTGAACTTAATTCTTTCAATATTAGTGTTCGTGTTTTTTTGGTTCATAGTTTTTAATAAACTTGTTACAAAACATACAAATAGAATTCAAAACTATAAAGAAGAGATGCAGTTTGTTTTGAAATTTTTTGATATAAAATCATTTTATATAATGGCTTTCATGATGACATTTGGTATTGGGATAAGAGCTTTTAGTCTTGTTCCAGAAGTATTTATTGCTGTTTTCTATTCTGGTTTAGGTTGTGCATTATTTGGTGCTGGAATTCTATTTGGTTATAACTATTTTAAGCTTGAAAGAAAAATACATAAGGAATAAGGAGGAAAATTAAAATGCAAGCAATTATGGAAACAACATTTGATGTTGTATATCTAATTACAGTAGTTACTTTAGGAATCATAATGATTATGAAAAACAATGGGAAAAAACAATATCTTTTATTTGGGGTTATGGCAGTAACATTAGGGGTAGGAGACTCATTTCACTTAGTTCCAAGAGCAATTGCACTATGTACTACGGGACTTGAAAATTATACATTTGCATTAGGAATTGGTAAGTTTATAACTTCAATAACAATGACTATATTTTATATACTACTTTATTATGTATGGCGTTTACGTTACAAAATTGAAGGGAAAAATGGAATGACATTAGCTATATACTTATTATCAATTACACGTATAATCTTATGTTTATTCCCGCAAAATGGTTGGACAAGCATAACTGCACCTTTAAGCTGGGGAATTTATCGAAATATACCTTTTGCTTTGTTAGGAATGTTGATAATTATTCTATTTTATAAAAGTGCAAAAGAAAATAATGATAGAAGTTTTCGTTTTATGTGGTTAACTATTGTATTGAGTTTTGCATTTTATATACCTGTAGTATTATTTGCAGATACTATTCCATTAGTAGGAATGTTGATGATTCCAAAAACTTGTGCATATGTTTGGACTGTATTAATAGGATTTAATAGTATGATTTCAAGGAGGTAGTTTTGTATGAAAAAGATATTGAATATTTCATTTATCTATTTTTTACTAGCAATGATAGGTGGAGTTTTTTACAGAGAATTTACGAAAATTATAGGATTCACAGGGCAAACAACATTGGGATATATACACGTACATTTAATAGTATTAGGTTCAATACTATTTCTAATTATAGCTCTATTTTGTAGAGATACAGAATTATTATATAACAAAACTTTTAAAAAATTCATGGTTATATATAATATTGGACTTCCACTTATGGCATGTATGATGTTAATTAGAGGAATTATTCAAGCATTAGAGCTGCAATTAACGAGTTCAATCAATGGAATGATTTCAGGAATTGCAGGAGTATCTCACATACTTGTAATGATAGCTTTATGGATGCTATTTACATCATTGAAGAAAGTATTAGTTAATGAGGAAAAGTAGAAATTATAAATTATAATTAAAATGTACAGTTAAAAGCAAATTATAAAATGGTTAAGTTAAGATATTTGAGCAGTGAGGGGAAGCAACTCACTGCTTTTATGTATAGTTCTAAAATAGAGGATTAAAATAATTATAATATGGAGAAGACTTATTGAAATTAGTAATTCCTAAAGGGGCTAACGAAACGCGAGCCTCTTTAAGCAATATTAAAACAAGGCATATTTTTAAAATTACATACAAACAGAGCCTTATAAAGCAGTCAATATATAAATATTATATATTATAGGATTAAAAGTAAAAATTCTGTTTACAATATTGATGCTCGATATTATAATTGTATTACAAAAATAAAGTTTATTTCATATGCGTGTTTAGAATATCGAATATCGATGTTTGGAGGTGACCAAAGATGCCAAGAGAACAATTTCAAAATTTAACTGAACCAATGTATTATATATTAGTATCTTTAATAGAAGAAAGATGTGGCGTAGATATAATGGCATCAGTTGAAGAAATATCAAGGGGAAGGGTTAATGTTGGACCAGGAACATTATATGCGTTACTTGGTAGATTTGAGAAAGAAGGAATGATTAGAGAAACTGAAGTGGTAGGGAGGAAAAGAAGCTACATAATAACAGATAAAGGATTAGAAGTATTAAAAGATGAGTATAATCGTTTAATTCTGTTAGTTGAAGATGGAAAATCTTTTTTAGGAGGATATAATAATGGTATTGGGAAATAAGAAGTGGGTTATATTTAATTTTTTACCGTATGAGTATAAAAGTTTAGAAGAATATCTAGAAAAAATGGCATTAAAGGGATGGATATTAGAGAATATGATGGGCGTATTCTTAAAGTTTAAAAGAAGTGAGCCTAAAAATTTGAAATATTCAGTTGATATAATGGATAGTGTATCTTTTTTTGATGGTAAAGATAGTGAAAGTTTATTAGAGTACAGAGAGTATTGTAAAGAAGCTGGATGGAAATTTATTTGTGGAAGAGAAAAAATACAAGTATATTGTAGTGAAATAGATCAAGAGAGAATAGATATTCATACAGATGAAGTTGAAAAGTTTAATACTATTCGTAAAGCATCATTAAAATATGTTTGTTTAAATTTTATAACTTTAGTATTTCTTTTATACTCACAATATATTATAACAATAGGAAGCTTAGATGGGCATTTTTTAGCAAGTCCATTAAGTTTAGGAAGTCTTTTAGTTGTTAGTACTCTCTCAATACATGAGATTATAGGATTAATAACATTTTTAATATTCAATATTAGAAGCAAATTATTAATAAGTAAAGGGAAAAAAGTATCTTATAATTTTAAAGTTATTGCCTTAATTAAGAGAACTATTTATAAAGTTTCATTTATTGCAACTTTTACAGCCTTTATGGTTTATGGTGTAAAATCTGATTTGAATGTTATTAAGATATGTATTGCTTTTATCGTTTTAATAACTTTATTAAATTATATAATTAAATTTGTTAAAAATAAGAATTATAAAAATAAAAAGACTATAATTTCAAGTGTATATTTATTATTAACATTAGTAATATTTTTTATTATGACAAATATAATTTTTAGAAATATAGATACAAGAGATTATAAACTTGATGATGAAATGCTAGAAAAAGTAGCTACTTTAAGACTAGAGGATTTTAATGATATTAGTAAAGATGATTCACTGTACTATAGATTAGAAAAGTCTCCAATAGCATCATATTTATTTTATAGTTGTGCAGGTGAAAATGATTATTTAAGTTATGATATTTTTGAAAGTAAATATAAATGGGCAGTAAAATATAACTTTGATAAGACAATACGATTTGCAAATAAGATAGATATAGAATATATAGAAAAAGAAACAAGTTTACCAAATGACATAAAGGTTTATATGAATGAAAGTGGACATCAATATATAATTTTTTCACCTAATAAGATGGTAGAGATATCAACAATTGAAGGAATAAGTGAAGATGAAGTAATTAATAGGGCTTATGAAAAATTATTTAGTAGTTAGTAACATAAGTAATAAAATATAGAGAAAGGAAGATAAATAAAATGTGTGAAATAAGTATATATCAATCCTAGTACTTTATTGTACAGCTATTTAACTTATGAAACATACTTTATTTATCTTTGCTTTTATAGTAATTTAATTATAAACTTTTTCTTCAAAACCAGCAAAGTTCAATGAAATGTTTAAATTACCGTTTTTGCATCTTAATTCATCTATAAATTTCTTTTGATTAGCGTCAAGTTTCATATGGATTATATAATGAATTTCAAATAATGAGCCGAAATCTCTAGTTTTAATAGTTTCAACATGCCATGAATTTGTATATTTATTAAGGATATCATCAAAAATACCATCGTAATTTAAATCTTCAGGAATTGTGATTTTAAGCTTAGATGTTTTTGTTTTTGGCATAGCAAACTTTGTTGCATCTAATATTAAGGTTAAAGCACATAGTATTAATGTAAATATAAATGCATAGCCTATATAGCCCATACCACAAGTTAAACCAACAGCTAAAGTAAAGAATACATAAGTTATATCCTTTGGATCTCCAGGTGCACTTCTAAAACGAATAATTGAAAAAGCTCCAGCTAAGCTAAATGCTCTAGCAACATTATTTCCAAGTAAAAGTATGATAATTGCAATTATAACAGGTAGCATTATAAGAGTTATTGTAAATCCTGTTGAATATCCTTCTTTTTTGTGTGTCTTCATATATGCAAGGCTTATAATTAGGCCAAGAATAATTGAAGATATTATAATAAGTAGTGCGTTAAATAGTGTGAATGATTCTCCATTCGTTGATGTAATTATAGTTTCTAACATACATCTTTCCTCCCTGTATCATAGTTTTTATTTAAACAATATCTCATATATTCATTTCCATATTTAGAAAAGTGAGTATTGTATATCTCCAAATCTGAAAGAATTTTAGTAAACCAAACTGGAATAGCACCTAATATTTTTACTTCCATAAGGTAGTGTTTTTTATCTAATAGTCTATCACCAAAACTACCAGCTTCAAGGAAGAGGTTATCACGTCTAGTTATTATATTAGAATCAAAAGTTATTCTAAAATCTTTATCATTCTTTGCAAAAAAAGCTTTTCTAATATAGCTTATATATACAGTTGGATGAATATCATGATTACTTATGTGATATTCTATTTCATTGAGAACTTGATTATTTAAATAATCAGAAGTCGCAGGTCTTTCCCCTAATTCTAAAAATTTATAAGCTTCATTTAGAGTTAAAGTAGCTCTACGTTTATTTACAATTCCATTAATTTTTTTCTTTAATTCAAGAAAAACTTTATCATCTTTACTAGTAGGTATACTGTAACTTCTTAATCTAAGTTTTTCTTTATAGTAAGGTTTATTAATAGAATGTCTAATTATTTGATTATCATCAGTATCATAATATATATTGTAAATACTGTAGTTCTGTCCAAACTTACAGAATTTATCTGGATTCATGTATTTTGATAAAATTGGAATAAGTGCGTTATATTGATTTTCATTTAATATAAATTTCTTTTCATATCTTTGAAATGATTTTATTGCCATATAAATGCCTCCCATAGAATTGATATCTTATGAGGTAATTATATAAAGCTAACCTTAAAGAAATCTTAAATTAAAAATTACTTTTAGAAGATTAATATATAAATTAATATGTAAAAATAGTAAAATGATATTAATTATAAAATTTGAAAAATAAATGGATATTTAAAGGAGCTGATTATTATAAAGGAAGAAAATAAAATTAAAATATATCAAGTAGATGCATTTACCAACAAGTCATTCAAAGGAAATCCAGCAGCAGTTTGTATTTTAGAAGAGGATATAAGTGATGAAGTGATGAAAAATATTGCCCAGGAAATGAACTTATCAGAAACAGCATTTGTTAAGCCTTTAGAAAACTCTAGGATAAGTGACTGCAAGATGTTTTCTTTAAGATGGTTTACTCCAGAGGTTGAAGTTGATTTATGTGGACATGCAACTATAGCAACATCTAAGGTTTTATTTGATGAGTTTAATATAAAAGAGCAATATATTAAATATGAAACTAAAAGTGGACTACTTACAGCTAAAAAGGAAGATGAAAAGATAAGTTTAGATTTTCCAATAGATAATCCACTAGATTTTAATTTAACGCAAGATATATTAGATGCTATGGGAATAAGAAGTTACTCAAAAGCTATAATAGGTGAAAAAACAAGAAAACTTGTCATAGAAGTAAAAGATAAAGAAGATGTAATAAATTTAAAACCAAATTTTGAAATGTTAAAATTATTAAAGTTTAAAAGTAATGTAAAAGGAATAGGTGTTACTTGTAGAGGAAACGAAAAATATGATTTTATTTCAAGATATTTTAATCCATGGGCAGGCATAAATGAAGATCCAGTTACAGGCTCAGTTCATACTTTACTAGCAAATTATTGGAGTAATAAATTGAATAAAATACAATTAAATGCTTATCAAGCTTCGCATAGAGGTGGAGAAATTTCATTAAAGGTATTAGAAAATGATAGGGTAAAATTAAGTGGTGAAGCTGTTATAGTACTAAGCGGAGAGTTATATTTATAGACCTATGATGTCTAACAAGAGGCTATTTTTTTTATAGAGTATTTCGCTTGATAAAATACAAAAATTTACTTATATAAGGATTATTGTAAATATATATATAAAGTTGTAAAATATTTATATTGAATTAAGAAAGGAGTCCATTAACTATGAAAAAAATAATAATTTGTTTATTGTTTTCTGCAATTTTTATGATATCATGTTCTGCCAATAATTCTGAAATTACAAATAAAACAGTAGATAATAAATCAAGTGAAGTATCAGAGAAGAATTTAAATAATGATTTAAAAGATGATAATACTGATAAAAATTCATCTGATATTTCTGAAGAAAAAGATTCTGAAAAAATTTCAGATAATACTTCTGAGGTAGAAAATTCAACTTCAGATGAGAAAATAGTGAATAATGATATTAGCGAAAAAGTTAAAAATTACATTATTAATGGTCAATCAAATAAATCAGAAGCAGAAAAAATAAAATGGAGTAAAACATTTTTAAATGAAGTTAATATTGAAAGTTTATATGACCAATATATATCTACTGGAGGTAATGCCGATGATTTAGAAAAGTTCGCTAGTTATATAACTTTAAATGCTCCGATTATTAATAATTGGGAAGAGCTATTTAAACAAGATTTATTTGATATATATGGAGAAAAAGTAGTAAAATTAGAGCATTTAGAAAATGATTTATACCAAGCATATATAAATAAAGATGGAGAAGAGGTACCCTATGTTGTAGTGTCAGCAAGGACTGGGTATTTTCATGGTTAACGATAGAAGTTATTTATTATAAATAAAGTATTTAATTTGTATTAGATAACCTTTATTTATAAGCATTTAGGTGAGGTATTGTATTTTAAATTAAAGAAGGTTGTATTAAATTGAAGTTACAAACTAAATTTAATACAGCCTTTTATTTCTTTATAATTAATATTTTAAATGCGTTTTTTGTCATGTCAATTCACATATATGTGAATATACTATTGTATCGAATAGAATATTGGCGATATATGCAAAAAAAATAATTCTTTAATTAGTAGGAGGATATAATTAATGAGAACTTTTTATGATGAATCTGAATTAGATACAGTTGGTGACGGAGAATTTGTAAAAATGCATTTAGAGTTGGAAGAGGATCTAAAAAAAGAAATGGGAATATTTAAAGAAGACCATAAAGTGGAAGCGGAAGAAGAGTGTTTTGAAGAATTCTCAAATCAAACCTACACACCACTTGAGGCAAATTGCAAATCTGAAATTCATATTAATCCCAAAAATAAAATAATATATGTATGTCCAAAAACAGCTCAATATTTTTTAGCATCTTCATCAAAATGTTGTGGTCCAATTAATGTTAAATATATTGGTCATGGATTTAATCAAAAGTTTAAAAAGGTTAATGGAGACCTAGGAACTTATTTTATCTTAAATTCAGGAATTTTATTTATTCCGAATGAACGCTTAAGGCCAGGGGAAATAGATGTATTACCTTTTGAAGCATTTGATGGATGTAATAAATTTAAATTTGATGTAGTGTTTACATTTGATCCATGTAAGTGCTGCAAAAAATAAATTGTAGATATAAAAGATAGTGGCTAAACAGACATCTTAATGGGCATTTAAGATGTCTGTTTTGTATAGAAATTATCTTTAAATTGATAAATAAAACATTCTTAATAGATTATTATATGTATGGTTCAAATATATAGTATTAAATTAACTCTATATTAGGAGGATATGATAGTGGAAAGATTAGATTGTAATGATCTTAATAAAGATAGTGACAAAATAAATGGAGATTTATTTGAAAATATAAATAAAGAAGCACGAGAAATAAGAGAAAAATATGAAAATGATTTTTGGAGTATTCTTGAAGAGGTAAATAAAGAAACATATGAGATTAAAGAGAAAAATGAAGAAATAATACGAGATATAAAACAAACTCCACTGCAAGCAAATTGTAGATTAGAAATGCATATTGAATCTGAAAACAAAGTAATATATGTATATCCATGTAGAGCTCAATATTTTTTATTATCATCATTAAAATGTTATGAGAATGTTAATGTAAAATATATAGGAGCTAATTACAATGAAAGGTTCAATGAGGTATGTGGAGCTATTGGAAATTATTATATATTAAATGCAGGAATATTATTAGTTCCAAAAAGAAGAATAAGACCTGGAGCAATTGATATATTACCTCTAGTTGCGTATTATGGAGATGATTATTATAGATTTGAAGCTATATTTAATTATGCACCATATCAATGTTGGAATAGATGAAAATATGATAGATTTAGAAGTGAAATGAGCTGTTCTTAATTTAACAGCTCATTTTAATTTATAATTAATTATTTCTTAATCAAAAAGTAATTAGGAAAAGTGAGGGGGCTAATGTAAAATTAACTATATAAAGGAAATTAATTGAAAGGGATTTTGAGGATGAAAAAGATGAGAGTAAATAGAAATATAGTTTTTATATTAGGGTTAATATTTTTATTAGTTGTTGGAATTATCGCATTTAATAATTTATATAAAAAAGAAAATTATGAAAATGAAGGGATAAATATGACAAAAGAAGAAAAGGAAATTGTAAATAAAGTTATAGAATTAGCTGAAGAAAAAATAGGACTAGAATATGTATGGGGTGGAAAAGGTGAGATTATGACTGAAGAAAGGTTAGATGAACTTATAGGTTATTATGGAGAAGAATATTATCCATTAAAGAGAGAAACATACATAGGAAATCAGGCTTTTGACTGTTCAGGATTAACTTACTTTGCATATAAAGAAGTTACAGGTGTTGAAATTGGTTATTCAACTTTTGATCAAGAAGATATATTGCAAGGGTATGAAGTTGATAAAAAAGATATACAGCCAGGAGATTTAATCTTTACACCAGGGCATGTAGTTTTATATAAGGGAAAAGGTGAAATGATAAATGCATATAATAAGTTACAATATCCAATTGGAGGAGTAAAAAAAGGTAAACTTTATTTAAATGATGAAAGTGTAATATATAGACCAATTGATTATATAAATTCTCTAAAATAATAAAGCATTAGATATAAAGAAAAAAGATAGAAGTATAAAAGTTAAAATTAATTATTGATTAATTAAAAAGTTATAAGAATATTGACAATATTAAAAATAAGATTTATAATCCATATTAATAATAAGCATAACGAAGATTTATAAGTGATTATATTTCGGAGTATAAGATTATGAAAAGCTGTGATAAGAACAAGTAGTAGTTAGTAAGGCTTACAGAAAGTAACCGGTTGATGAGAGGTGCAAGATAAGCTAATTATGAATACATCTTTGAGCTTCACACTAAATGGAGTTGGTTTAAATACAATGATGTTAAAAATGAGATTTGTCTTAAATTACCCAAATTTAATTTCGAAAATTCTATTAGAGATTTTTAAGTAATTTTTCATTTTACATTCTTTATTGTTAGGCAACACCTAGTAGGCTGTGACGTATTCCTTGCACACGTTATAGTGCTAGAGTATTACCTAGATATTTTCTGGAGTACTTGAAAAGGTAGGCAATGTGAGTTGTCTATGAACCTAAGGTGGTAACACGAAGATTTATCTCTCGTCCTTTTGATATAAAGGGCGGGAGTTTTTTGTTTTTATATATAAGTTTGCGTTGACTTGGAGCGAAGCGACGGAATAAGTAAACTTATATATGTCCACTAGTAGTTCAAATAGTTTTATCAAATAGCCTTTCGTAAAGTTATTCTTATAGAACTTGCTTATATTTTAAATAATATAAGAGGAGTGTTTAAAGATGAAACAAACAATTAATGAGCAAATGAAAATTATAAAAAAAGGAGTAGCTACAATAGTTAATGAAGAAGAGTTTAGAAAAAAATTAGAAAAAGCTGAAAAAAATAATAAACCATTAATTATTAAACTTGGTCTTGATCCAAGTGCACCAGATATACATCTTGGGCATGCTGTAGTTTTACGTAAAATCAAGCAAATGCAAGATCTAGGTCATAATGCAGTAATTGTTATTGGAGACTTTACAGGGAAAATTGGAGATCCAACAGGAAAGGCAAAAGGCAGAAAGGCATTAACAGACGAAGAAGTATTAAAAAATGCAGAAACTTATAAAACTCAAATTTTTAAAGTTTTAGATGAAAGTAAGACTGAAGTGCGTTTTAATAGTGAGTGGCTTTCAAAATTGAATTTTAATGATGTTTTGAAATTAGCAGCAACTACTACTGTAGCGCGTATGTTAGAAAGAGATGATTTCCAAAATAGATACAAAAATAATGTTCCAATAGGAGTTCACGAATTTTTCTACCCTTTAATGCAAGCTTATGATTCAATTGCTCTAAAAGCAGATATTGAGCTTGGTGGTACAGACCAAACATTTAATATTTTAATGGGAAGAACACTTCAAAAAACAATGGGAGAAGAAGAGCAAGTTGCAATGTTTATGCCTATTTTAGAAGGCTTAGATGGAATTGAGAAAATGAGTAAAAGTTTAGGAAATTACATTGGGGTAAATGAACCTGCAAATGTAATGTTTAAAAAAGTGATGGAAGTTCCAGATAGTTTAATTATAAAATACTTTGAATTAGCTACAGATGAACACCCAGATACAATAGATAAAATAAAAGATAGATTAGATAGTGGTGAAAATCCTAGAGATATTAAATTAGAACTTGCACAGATAATAACAAGATTATACCATTGTGAAGATGAAGTGAAATCAGCAATGGAGTTTTATACTACAGCTTTTACTAAAAAAGAAATCCCAGATGATATACCTAATTTAACCGTGGAAAGTAATAAGCTTAGGGATATTGTTTCAAATTTAGTAAGTGAGAAATATGTGTCAAGTAAAAAAGAATTTACTAGGCTTGTTGAACAAGGTGGAGTTCAAATTAATGGAGAAAAAATAGATGGTTTAGATATAAATTTATTAACGCAAGATGTAATAAAAATAGGGAAAAAGAAGTTTGTAAAACTTAAAATAAATTCTTAAAACTAATAAAAATAACCCTGTAATATAAAGCAGGGCTATTTTGAAAAAGAAAGATAATATTTAAAGATTTGTGTAAAAAATCTTTAAATATTATCAAAAGGAACTTTTAACTACAGCTTTCAATTTAGCAATTACATATCTACTATCATAACTATAATAAAGATTATAATTATGTAATTTTAATATTAAAATGAAAGCATATATTATTTATTATGAGATAACTTTGATCTTTTAGTGAATTTTTTGCCATTAGCATGGGCACCTTTCTTTTTACCATTTTCAATTCCAATTTCTGCACCAGATTCTGAATACATTTTTCTAAGTTCAGCATTTGATTTAGGACGATCTTTTCTTCTATTTTTGTTATTATCCATTTAAATTACCTCCTAAAGTTAAGTTGTCTATATTAGTGTCCCACAAGATAATTAAAAAATATTATTAAAATATAACTTGATATAGTATTTATTATTTCTATAGGGAGAAGTTGTATATTTAAAAATTTAATTTTAAATTTAAATATATATAATTGTGTGATTACATATATAAATGACAATAGGTGGTAAAATAAAGTTGAAATTAAATAATTTTCTAGGGGTGCCTATATGGCTAAGAGGTAAATTTGTAAAGGGAGTCGCGTTACGCGACATCCTTTACTTTTTAAATTTAAGTTCATTTTTACATAAATAACATCCTATAAAAGCAGTAATTGGAACTGCTAGTACTATTCCTATACTTCCAGATAAGCCTTGAATTATTTCAATGCCTAAAAGGTCTAAATTTATCAATTTATTAAAAGGCATATTTGCTGAAAAGACTAATATTAAAATACTTAATGAGCCACCAGCAAATGCTAAAATTAATGTATTAGTCATTGTCCCTATAGTATCTTTACCTATGTTCATAGCACTTTTAAATAATTCATTAAAACTTATTTTATCGTTTACTTTATGAATTTCAAATATTGATGAAGCAATTGACATTGCAATATCCATTACAGCTCCGAGTGTTGCAACTAATATTCCAGTAAACATTATTCCTTTAAGTTTTAATCCTGTGTCTTCAGCAATATGTGCTAAACTTTCTGCTTCACTCATATTTAATCCTGAAAGCTTTGTTAATGATCCAAAGATATAAGCTATTAATCCTGCAATAATAACACCTGAAACTGTGCCTAAAATAGCTGTTAAAGTCTTTTTATTAAATCCAGATACTAGTATAAGCGTTACAGTTATACTTAATATGCTCATTAGAATTCCTGAGAGTATTGGATTAACACCTCTAAGCATTAAAGGAACCATTAAATAAATACAACATATCAAGGTAAAGATTAAAGCCACTAGAGATTTTAACCCCTTAAATCCACCTATTATAACAACTGATAATATAAATACTGATATTAATAAATAAATCATATTACTTCGATCATAACTATATAAATTCATTTGAGTAGAACCATCTTTTTCAATAACGCCTACTATTACTTTAGTACCTTCTTTAACTTTTAAATTATATAATCTGCTTATTGGATTTTCTATTTCAAATGTATTACCAGAATAAGGCTTTGATGAAATTTTAACTACTATCTTTTGAAATCCTACTTCAACATCTTCTATATAAGGATCTTTTGTCAAATCTTCACTTAAAATTTCTGTAACAACAGCATTATAGTATTTCATTTGACCATTATATTTATCAGGTAAAAACCCACTTCTAAATATAGATTTTGAAATAATAATTAAGATGACACTAAAAAATATAACTCCTAATAATAAAGTAAGATTTTCATTAAACTTAGCTTTTACAAAATATTGTCTTTTGTTAATTTTTTTGTTTTTCCCACCCTTTTTACCCATATTATCCTCCATAGTAATATATTTACTATAATAATTATATTATAGTAAAATTAAAAGGTAAATTAGAGTAACAAATAATATTTGTAGCAAATTGAGAAGATAGGTATAAATACTCATATATGATATTAAAAGATGAAGTTTATCAATATTTATATATCTACTTATATATGAATATAAGAGTAAATTTACAAGCAAATTTTGCAAGATAATACTTTTGTTTGGATAATTTTGTATTATAATGTAATAAGATTGAAATTTATAAGCTATAGGGAGATTGGAATGATAAATATATTAATAGTAGATGATGAAAAAGAAATTGTAGATTTAATTGAACTTTACTTAAGGAATAAAGGGTATTGTATTTTTAAAGCTTATGATTCAAATGAAGCATTAAAGATTTTAAATTCAAAAAAAATTAATTTGATAATTATGGATTTAATGATGCCTGATACAGATGGGTATGATTTAATAAGAAAAATTAGAAGTAATAGTAATTTACCAATAATAATTATTTCAGCGAAATGTGAAAATCATGATAAAGTTATAGGGCTAGATATAGGAGCAGATGACTATATAACGAAACCTTTTGATCCATTGGAATTAATAGCTCGGGTTAATGCTCAATTAAGAAGATGCTATTTATTGAATTTAGATGAAAATAAGGACAACATTATAAAGAGTAGAGATTTAATATTAGATAAAGATAAAGTTAATGTAACTAAGGGTGAAAAAGAAATATCCTTAACTTTAAAAGAATTTAAATTACTAGAATTATTTATGGAAAATAAAAATAAAGTGTTAACTAAGCAAAGGATATTTGAAAATGTTTGGAATGAGGAATATCTATATGATGATAATGTAATAATGGTACATATAAGTAATTTGAGAGATAAAATTGAGGATGATAATAAAGAAAATAAATATATAAAAACAATAAGGGGAATAGGTTATAGGTTTGAAGATAAGTAATTTTCTTAGAAGTAGAAGTTTAAGTAGGATTTTTGTTATTAATTATATATATACCATAATAATTTTTATAATAGCTTTAATCTTATTTATTGTTATTTCAATTTTGGGAATTGCTTCTAATATGAAATTAACCAAAGAGGAACAAAGACTAATGGAAGAAGAGTTTTTCGTTCAAAGTTATGAAGACATTAATATTAATGGAGTATTAGAAGTTGGCGGATGGATAGAAACTATAGAAAATAACAAGGTTGTTAGTGTAATTGGTGAAAAGAAAGATAATATTAATGATTACAATTTATTAAATGTTATAAATTCCTATGAAGATCAATTTAAAAAGGAAGAAAAATTTTTCGATTCAAAAGTATATAATCAAGGAGATAAAATCTACATAGTAAAAGTTCCTAATAGTGAATTCTTTTTAAAGAAACAATTAAGAGAGAAAAGTTTAGGAAGAAGAGTTCTTGAAACTATAAGATACTCATTAGTTATAGCAGTTATATTTATGGTACTAGCTTTATGGGGTGTTTATTATAAATATATAAAGAAGATTAGAGAACCTTTAAATCAAATAAATTTAGGAATAGAAAAGATGAGTAAGGGTAATTTATCAGTGAGATTAGACTTTGAAGGATATAAAGAAATTGATAGTATAAGAGATAGTTTTAATTATATGGTAAAAGAAATAAAATTAGCTAATGAAAATAAGGATGAGCTTGAAAAAAGTAAAAGGGATATGATAAGAGATATAGCACATGATATAAAAACTCCAATAACTTCTATTATGGGGTATTCAAAGGCTTTAAATGATGGAACTGTACAAGATTCAAAGGAGAAAAGTATTTATTTAGATTATATTTATAACAAAACATGTAGATTAAATTATTTAGTTAATGAACTTTTTATATTTACTAAACTAGATAGTGTAGATTATAAATTAAATATGGAACAAAAAGATATTTGTGAATTTTTAAGAGAAGTAGTAGCTTTTTATTATGGAGAAATTGAGGAAGCTGAATTTAACTTAGAAATAGATATTCCAGAAGAGCCGATTTATTATAATTTTGATGCTGAGCAATTAGAAAGAGCTATATGTAATTTGATAATTAACTCTTTAAAATATAATATAAAACATACAACATTATTTGTTGGACTAAATAGTAATGAAGAAGATATAGAAATAATAATTAGAGATAATGGAATAGGAATTAAAAAAGAAATAAGAGATAGGGTTTTTGAAGAATTTGTAAGGGGAGATATGTCTAGAGATTCTAGTGGAGGAAGCGGACTTGGACTAGCTATTACTAAAAAGATTATAGAATTACATAAAGGAAAAATTATTTTGAATACTGAGGACGGACTTGGAAGTGAATTTAAGATAATTTTAAAAAAATGGGGGTAGCTTATATTATAGTTATCTCTATTTTATTATGCTTAAATCAAAATTAAGATAAACTTAAGGTAAGTAATATTGTATTTATTTAATGGAAATAGTATTATAAAAATGAATATTTCTGGAAGGGGGTGGGTGATAATGGAAGAAAATGTAGAAAAGAAAAGTGTGGGTGCTGGAATTATTACAATGTCTGTACTCGATTTATTTGGACAATTTTTTATAACAATAGGTTGTTTAGTTAATATTTTTGCAAAAGATCTTGTAAGTAATATGATAGCAGAAGCAGGGGTAAGTGCTGGAGAACAAGCAACTACAACAGATTTTGTAATAACATTAGCTATATCATTAATAATAACTATAGCTGTAATATTAATTTTATGTAAAAAGCCTATTGGAGCATTTATATTTATAGGTATAGAGGTATTATCATTTATTTATTCAGCAATAACTTCTGGAGTAAGTTTATTAACACTATTAAATTTAGTTTTCCCAGCATTAATGATTTTCTTTCTTTATAAGAAGAAAGACATTTATTTTGTTAAATAATAATGTGCAAATAGAGTAAATCTAATAAATAGATTTACTCTATTTATTTAAGAGAATTATATAAGAGGTGATAATATGAAGAAAAAACAAATTATAATAGGAATTAGTATATTTACATTAGCTTTAATTGCTACAGTAAGTGGAGCATTATATGTTAAAAATAAATCAACAGTAGATAGTAATAAAGAAAATAAAGTTGATTATTTTGAAATAGAAGAAGCTGGGGGATTGAAGTTTAAGGGTAGTAGTATTATAAGTAATGAGCAAAAGATAATTTTAGATAAGTCCAATGGAGAAATAAATGAAGTATTTGTAGAAGATGGACAAATTGTAGAAAAGGATACAGTGCTTTTTAATTATTATAACGAATCTATTCAAGAGCAAGTCGATGAGTTAAATAGACAAATTAGTTCATTGAGTTCAAAGATTGATAGAGAAAAAGAAAGAATAAGTAAGTTAGAAGCACTTAAAAAAGAAGTACAAGCATCTGCACAAATAACAAATCAAGCAGAACAAAACTTAAATCAAGGTGTAAATATACAAGGAGAACAAGTTGAAAATGCTAGTGTGTTAGAAGAGTTAAATGCAAATTTAAATGACGTTATTTCAAAAAGGGATGCTCTTAAAGAAAAAGTAGTAAAAAGTGTAAAGTCAGAAATAACTGGAAAAGTTTATATAAATAATGAAGATCCTACAAAAGAGTATATGAGAGTGATTTCTGAGGATTCTTTAATTGCATCAGAATTTGATATAGAGGAACTTAAGATAGATGATAAAGTAGAAATGAAGATTATAAGTAATAATAAAAAAGTTACAGGTAAGATAACAAAGATTGAAGAAATTCCATCAATGTCAACAGATCAAAAGTCTATGGTGTATAAGTTTTATGTTAAACCTGATGAAAGTATAAAAATAGGGTTTAGCGTAGAGTTAACAGTAAATCCAGGAGAAATAGTAATCCCTAAAAGTTGTGTTATAGAAGAAGAAGGAAAACTATATGTTAAATTAGTTGAAGGCGAAAATAATAAAAAAGTAGAAATATCAGCAACTTTAAAGGATGATAACTACATAATTCAAAATGACACTTTAAAAGTAGGAGATAAGATATTATTAAATCCTTCCGAAGATAGTAAGGAGGAAGTATAATATGATAAAACTGAAGGGTATAAATAAGTATTATTCTTCAGGAGAAGAAAAACTACATGCATTAAAAGATGTAGATTTAGATGTAGCTAAAGGTGAATTTCTAGCTATAATGGGTCCCTCTGGATCAGGTAAATCTACAATGATAAAAATATTAGGCTTATTAGATAAAGAATTTGAAGGAAGCTATTTTCTTGATGAAAAAGAAGTAAAAACTCTAAATGATGATTTACTTAGTAATTTAAGAAATGAAAAAATAGGTTTTGTCTTTCAAGACTTTAATTTAATTGATAGATTAACCATTAAGGAAAATATAGAGCTTCCTATGTTATATATGGGAAGAGGAATTAAAGAAACTAAAAATAGAGTAAAAGAGCTTTTAGAAAAAGTAAAATTACTAGATAAGATTGATAAATATCCAAAACAATTATCAGGAGGACAACAGCAGAGAATATCGATAGTTAGATCATTAGTAAACAATCCAGATATAATAATTGCTGATGAGCCTACAGGTGCCCTTGATAGTAAAACTTCAGAAGAAATAATTGGAATATTTAATGAATTGAATAATGAGGGAATAACTATTATTTTAATCACTCATGATATAAATGTTGCTAAAAAAGCAAAAAGAATAGTGAAGATCTTTGATGGACAACTTAAGGAGGTAGATAATAATGAAATTTAGAGTTTTAGTTTTTGCCGCCTTAAGAAATTTAAATAGAAATAAGAAAAGATCAATTCTTACAATGATAGGAATAATTATTGGTATTGCATCTGTTATTACAATAGTGGCACTAGGACAAGGATATAAAAATAAGACCATTAAGGAATTTACAGGAGAAACAGATGGGGCTGTAGTTCTTATGGCAAGCTTTAGCCCAGAAACTTTTACAGAAGAAGTTTCAAGTATGGAGTTTTTTAATAATAAACATAAAGATGCAGTTAAGGGAGTAGATTCAGTAGAATCAGTAGAATTTCAGTATAGTAGTAATTCTTTTGGTGAATATATGCAAATGGATATTAGAGGGAAAGTAGTTAATGCTTTAGTTAAGCCTGTAGAAGAGTTTGATATAGCAGAAGATGCTTTTGGCAGAAACCTAACTTCAAATGATAATCTTCTTAAAAATAGAGTTATATTTGCTTCAGAACAAACATTAAAAAGTAACTTTGATAATGTAGAGGAATTAGTAGGTGGAATAGCAACTATAAATGGAATATCTTTTGAAATAGTAGGCATAAAAAAAGCTCCAGCAGAGGAAGAATTGAATTTATTTAATATGGAAGGTGACGTAAAGATTCCAAAGGAAACTTATGATAAATATTTTGCTGGAATTAAAAAAGTAGAAGGATTAAAAATCACTCTAAAAAAAGATAGTGATGTAAAAGCCAGTATAAAAGAAATAGAAAATACTTTGAATTCAATCGAGGGAAATATAATTAAGGGAAAATATGAAATAATAGATACAAGTGGGATAGTGAATTTACTTGGGGGAGTACTTAATACTATAACCATGTTCATTGCATCAGTTGCAGGAATTTCTTTATTTATAGCAGGAATAGGGCTTATGAATATGATGTATACATCAGTTTCAGAAAGAATAAGAGAAATTGGAATAAAAAGAGCACTTGGAGCAAGGAAAAAAGATATTAGAAGAGAATTCTTAATTGAAGGTATAGTAATTACTATGGTTGGTGGATTAGTAGGGTATATACTTGGAATGATTATTGCAAACATAATATCTATGTACTTTAAATTAGTAATTACTCCAAGTTTATTTACAAGTTTATTAGCAATAGGAATATCAATTATAATAGGACTTGCATCAAGTTTTATTCCAGCAAGAAAGGCAGCAAATGCAAATACCGTAGATATACTAAAATAGAAAGTGGTTAATTCACTTTCTATTTTTTTAAATTAAACCATATAATATATTTATAACTATTTGGAGGTACTATTTATGTTTAGACCAATTTAACTTGATTTCTAAATTCATTTTTAACCTTTTTATGAAGGGTTATTTGTTATGTTTTTAGGAGGAAAGTTAAATTGAATATTAAAAGAAATATATATTTAATGAATCTTATAGTATTTTTACAAGGGTTCGTATTTTATGCTCCAATAGCTACAGTACTTAGAGAAAATAGAGGACTATCATTATCGCAAATTTTCTTAATAGAATCTATTTCTATGGTTTTAATAGTAGTATTAGAAATACCTTGGGGAATTTTTGCAGATAAATTTGGGTATAAAAATACATTAATAATATCAAATTTTATATTCTTTATATCTAAAATTATATTTTTTAAAGCAAATTCATTTGTAATGTTTTTATTTGAAAGGGTATTACTATCTATATCAATATCAGGTTTATCAGGATGTGATTATAGCTTAATATATTTATCAATTAATGATGAAGAAAATAGTGAGAAGATATTTGCTAGATATGAATGGTTCTCAACCATAGGTTTTTTAATTGGATCAATAATATCAACTTATATAGTTAATATATCAATGGACTTAGCTGCTTATTATACTATAATTCCGTATGGAGTAGCCTTTCTAATGTCTTTATTTATAGTTGATATAAAAACTGAAATTGTTAAAAAAGAAAGTATAAAAGATAATTTCAAGTTTGTAATTAGTAATAAGTCAATGATAATATTTATAGTTGGAACTTCTTTAATTAGCGAAGTAGTTCAAAGTATAACTGTCTTTTTAAATCAAGGGCAATATATTAAAAGTGGAATGGATATTAAATATTTTGGTGTTTTATTAGTAGCAATTCAAGTTATGAAATTAATATCAGTAAAGTCTTATAAATTAAGTAATATACTTGGACAAAAGAAATCAATAGTATTTTTAATAATAGTGATATTAGTAAATTCATTTATATTGATAATTGTAGACAGTCCAGTATTGAGTTTTTTATGTATAGCATTAATTGCTATTAGTATGGCAGTAATGGAACCAATGATTATTGATATAAAAAATAAATCAATAATTTCTAAAAATAGAGCAACTATTTTATCTATATATTCTATGATAGGAAGTATTATATCAGCATCCATTAACCCAGTTATAGGATTTGCATCAAATTCATCATTAGAAAATGGATTAACTATTTGTAGTTTAATTGCTATGACTTCAATAGTTTTAGTGGGATATTATATAAAAACTCAGGATAATGAATACAAATAATTAATTTTGTATTGACCAAAATTAATTTGTATCATATATTATATTTAGATAGATTTTAAAATAAAGAGAGGTATTTTTGTGAGTGTTTAGTATCTAAAATAGTAATTGAATATTAATTCTAAAAAATAGGGTGGTATACCTTTATTTGTTGTGGAATTAATAGAACTATAATAGATACAAGTCCACGAATATACTTTTTGGGTGTTTTATATACCTTTATTAGTGTTGAATTTAAAGCTGTGGAAGTATCCATAGCTTTTTTATTTGTATAAAATAATTTGTTAATTCAATTATATGACTTATAGAAGTATGAGAAAATATATTATTTAAAATCTATCTAGAGTTCGTAGACTTGTAAATAATACAAGGAAGGTTTTTTAATATGAATAAAAGTACACTAGAAAAGTTACATTATTATAAATTAAAGGAAATTATTAAGGGGTATTGCGTTAGTGGTTTAGGTAAAGCCTTAATTGATAAGCTTGAACCTAGTGATAATATAAAGATAGTAGAACAAAGACTTGAGGAAACATCAGAAGGACGAAGGTTATTAGATGCATCTTATCATATACCATTAGAAGGGATTTTTGATGTAGTACCACTTATTGAAAAGATTGATAAAGGGGCATCATTAGATCCAAATGAATTAGTAATGATATCTAACTTTTTAAGAGGATGCAGAAAAGTAAAATTATTTATAAAAGATAAAGAAGGGTATGCTAGGACATTAAGCTCATATGGAGAAAATATTACAGATTTAAGTTATATAGAGGAAGAAATAAATAATTCAATTAAAGGCAGTATTGTTGATTCAAATGCTAGCAAAGAGCTTAAGAAAATAAGAAGGCATATTGATATTTGTGAAGGTAAAATAAAGGAAAGACTTGAAAAGTTCTTAAAGAATAGTGCTAATAGAGAGTATATTCAAGAAAGCTTTATAAGTCAAAGGAATGGAAGATATACTATACCAATAAAGGCAGCATTTAAAAATCAAGTTCAAGGGACTATAATTGAAACTTCAACTAAGGGTTCAACTGTATTTATAGAACCAAATGTGATAACAAAGTACACAACAGAACTTGCAACATTAAAGATAGAAGAAAGTATTGAAGAGTATAGGATTTTATCTACAATTACTGAAATGATCTACGAAAGAATGAGAGATTTGAAAATAAATATTGAAGTAATATCAGAGTATGACATGATTTGGGCAAAAGCTAAATATAGTCGTGAAATAAATGGAATTAAGCCTAAAATAAATAACCATGGATATATAAAGATATTAAAAGGAAAGTATCCCTTAATTAAGGATGGAGTACCATTAGACTTTGAAATTGGAGAAGATTACAGAAGCTTAATAATTACTGGACCCAATGCTGGTGGAAAAACAGTTGTGTTAAAAACAGTAGGACTCTTAACTTTAGCAACTCAATCAGGATTTCATATAGGAGCAAAGGAAGGAACTGAAATATCTTTATTTAATAAGATATTTGTAGATATTGGAGATGATCAAAGTGTAGAAAATGCCTTAAGTACATTTTCATCTCATGTTAAGAATCTAGCACAAATTTTAAAAGAAAGTAATAAATCTACTTTATTATTATTTGATGAAATAGGCAGTGGAACAGAACCAAATGAAGGAGCAGCACTTGCAATTGCTATATTAGAAGAATGTTATCATAAAGGGTGCATAACAGTTGCATCAACACATTATGGGGAAATAAAAAATTTCTCAAAGGAACACCCTGATTTTGAAAACGCAGCAATGGAATTTAAGAAAGATACACTTGAACCACTGTATAAACTTTCAATAGGAAAATCAGGAGATAGTAATGCTTTATATATTTCAAAAAAGATGGGTATAGATGATAATATTATTGAAAGAGCAAGAAAATATATAGACTCAAAAGAATATAACTATAACCTAGTTAAAGAAAGTAAAATTTCTAAAAAGAAAACTCAAAAGAGTACAATTGAATATAATTCATATTCAATTGGAGATAATTCATATTCAATTGGAGATAAAGTTAGACTTTTAGATAATAATAAAGAAGCAATAGTATATAAAGAAATGGATGAACTAAACAATATAATAGTTTTGTGTGATGGTGAATTTATTGAAGTCAATTATAAAAGATTAAATCTAGAAATAAAGGCTGAAGACCTTTATCCAGAAGGATATGACTTAAATCAATTATTTGTAAGTTATAAAGAAAGAAAGCTTGAAAGAGATATTGAAAGAGGATCTAAAAAGGCTTTAAAGAAGATAAGAAAAGAGCATTTTATAAAATAAAATTAAGAGGATGTCTGAAGCATCCTCTTTTGTTTTGGAGATTAAACTTTTGATTGTTATAAATATATTCAAAAAAGATATAGATAAATAATATAAATAGTATTGAATAAGTAGTGAAATTGTGTTATATATAATTTATACGAATTAAATAAAATATTTAAAAGATAATATTCGATATATAACGAAAGGATGAAGAAGAAATGAAGAAAATATCAACATTGATGATTATGGTTTTGGTTATGGCAATATCAGTATTAGGTGGATGTAGTGCTGGAAATAAAAGTGGAAATGATAAAGTATTAGGTGTAATTGGCGCTATGGAAGAAGAAGTTGAGATATTAAAAGGTAAAATGGATATAAAAGAAACCGTAGAAGTTGCAGGTATGGAATTTTATAGAGGTACATTACAAGGTAAAAATATAGTTTTAGTGCGTTCAGGAGTTGGAAAAGTGAATATGGCCACATGCACACAAATATTAGCAGATAAATTTAATGTAACAGCACTTGTAAATTCAGGAGTTGCAGGTACACTTGATACAGAGTTAAATCAAGGAGACATAGTTATTTCAACAGATGCTGTACAGCATGATTTTGATACTACAGTATTTGGAGATCCACTTGGTGAAATATCAAGATTAGGAATTACTTTTTTTGAAGCTGATAAGGATATGATTGAAATAGCTAAAAAAGCATCAGAAAATGTTTCAGGTATTCATATAAAAGAAGGAAGGATAGCATCAGGAGATCAATTTGTAGCTGGTGGAGCTATAGCTGATAGAATAAAAGAAAATTTTGGAGAAGTATCAGCTGTTGAGATGGAAGGAGCTTCAATGGCTCAAGTTGCATATTTAAATAATATACCGTTTGTTATACTTAGATCAATATCAGATAAGGCAGATGGTGGTGCAGATTTATCATATGAAGAATTTTTACCTATAGCAGCTAAAAATGCGAGTGCTTTAGTTGAAGAATTTATAAAAATTTACTAATTAAAAATTATATATGTAGTTTATGTGAAACTCTCATTTTAATATTAAAATGAGAGTTTTTTAATACATAAAAGTATATATATAAATTTTACTTAGTTTTATGAATTGAAATAGAGTAAAAATTTATATATCTATAATTTTTTATTGTTTAAGTTATTATAATAAATATTCTATAATCCTATTAAAAAGGTATATAATAAAAATAAGATTATTAAATATCTTAAAGGACAGTGATTAATAGTGAAAAAAATAATAAATAGAGAATTAAATAAATTAAATAAAAAAGAAAATAAACTGCTTAATAAAAGAGAAAATAAATTTATTAAAAATAAAGTAGCACCAATTTCAGATAAGATTGAAGAAAAAATCCCACAAAAGTTGAAAGATACATTAGAAAGTGCCTTTTATAATGGATTTAAATTAGTGTTAGAAAAGGGAAGTAAGTATATAGAAAAATTATATAATAAAGATAAAATTCAATTAGAACATGATGTGAATAATTATTCATTAGATAAAAAAGTTACTAGAAAAAGCATAAAGATAATGGATTCTCAAGGAAAGAAAAGTAAGATTATAAACTCTACCATATCTACAATAGAGGGAGCAGGTCTTGGAGTGTTGGGTATAGGATTGCCTGATATACCATTATTTATTGCAATGATATTAAAGACAGTTTATGAAATTGCACTAAGTTATGGGTTTAATTATGAAAGTGAAGAAGAAAAGATATATATATTAAACTTAATAAATGTTGCTTTAACAAATAGTAAAGAAAAAGTACTTTATAATGAAAAATTAAATGAAGTTGAATATAAAATAGATTCTAATATAGTGATAAATAGAGATTTAAACTTAGAAATTAGAAGTACATCACAAGTATTGTCAGAAAGTTTGTTAATGGCCAAATTTATTCAGGGATTACCTATTGTTGGAGTTTTAGGAAGTATAACTAATTATCAAGTCATTAATAAAGTTAGCAAATATGCAAGGATTAGATACAAAAAAAGATATTTAAATAAAAAGCTATAGACTATAATAGTATTTAAATATAGTATTATTTTAATTAGATAAGATAATTAATATTAAAACTATAGCAAAATACTTGAGGTAAGATTATGAAGTTAGTTATAAAAGAAATCAATAATAAAAATTATAATGAAGCATTAAGTTTAAAAGTTAAAAAGGGTCAAGAAGATTTTATTGAAACTGTTGAGGAATGTCTAAATGAAGCAAAGCAAATACCTTTATGGAGGCCTGTAGGTATATATAACTATAATCAAATTATAGGATTTGCTATGTATGGACTATGGGAAAATGAGGGGACCTATGGGAGAGTATGGCTAGATAGATTTATGATAGGAGATGAGTTTCAAGGAAGAGGATATGGAAGTGAAAGCTTAAAACTTATATTAAATAGAATTTATAATGAATATAAACGTAATGAGATATATTTAAGTATTTATGAAAACAATGATTTAGCAACTAAGATGTATGAGAAACTTGGATTTCAATTTAATGGTGAATTAGATATAAATGGTGAGAAAATAATGAAATTAGAAGTATAATAAATATATGATAGGGAGATGAATTAATGATGAATATTAAGTTTGTCACAATTACAGTGAAAAATTTAAAAGAATCAATAAAATTTTATGAGGATGTATTAAATTTGAAAATTGCACGAGAATTTTCACCAATGGAAGGAACTAATATAGCATTCCTTAAAGGAGAAAGTTCAGCAATGATAGAATTAATAGAATATGAAAATAAATCTATAAAAGATGAAGTTAATCATTCAAAAGTGTCTATAGGATTTGAGGTTACAGATTTAGATAATACAATAAAAGAACTAGAAGAAAAAAATATAAAAATTATTAGAGGGCCTATTAATACTCCTGGTGGAGAAAGATTTATATTTATAGAAGATCCAAATGGAGTAGAAATAGAGATGATAGAGGGATTTAAGATTAACTAATTGAGGATTTTTTTATGATAATTATAAGACAAGAAGTAAATAAAGATTATAAAGAAGTAGAAAATGTAATTGAAGAAAGCTTTAAAAGTGCAGAATTTACAGATAATGATGAGCATAACTTAGTTAAAAGGCTAAGAAACAGCAATGAATTTATAAAAGAGTTATCTTTATTAGCTGAAATTAACAATAAAATTGTTGGCCACATTCTTTTAACTAAAGCTTTGATAAAAAGTGAAAATAAAGATGTAGAAACTCTTGCACTTGCACCTCTAGCAGTATTGCCAAAGCATCAAAAGAATGGTATAGGCAAGAAGCTTGTGAATGAAGCTATAGAAAAATCAAAAGAGTTAGGGTATAAATCAATAGTAGTATTAGGACATGAACATTATTATCCTAAGTTCGGATTTAAAAAAGCAAGTAATTATGGAATTAAGGCTCCTTTTGATGTTCCAGATGAAGCTTATATGGTTTTGGAATTAATTCCTAATGCACTTAATGAAGTTAATGGTGTAGTAGAGTATTCAAAAGCATTTTTTGAATAAGAAAGGTGAGGATGTATTAGATTTGATTTTTCACAAATATAAGACATCCTCACCATTTTTATTGATTTCTTAGTTCCTTAAGTTGCTTTAATATCTCAGAATATTTATTTTCTAATAAAGCTTTTTTATTTGGATCATTTTCAAAAGATAATAAAGAAATAACTTCTGAAAGCTTATTTTCTAATATTAATATATTTTCTTTAAGAATCTTTTCGTCCTTATCAATCTTAGGCTTAGATTTAAAATTAATATATTCATCGTAACTACCATCAAATTGAATAATTTTATTATTATCTATTTCTAATATATAATCACAAATATTTGAAATAAATTTTCTATCATGAGATACTATTAAAAGAGTTTTATTAGTATTTTTCAAGGCATTTTCAAGAGATTGCATGCATTTAATATCTAAATAGTTTGTTGGTTCATCAAGAATTATTATATTATTGTCTGAAAGTAAAAGCTTACAAATAGCAACTCTTACTTTTTCACCGCCACTTAAATATGAAACTTTTTTAAATACAGTATCTCCCTTAAAGCCAAAGCCATCTAAATTTGTTCTTATAAAACTTTCTTTGAAAGAAGAGTCAATTTTAATATTATCTAATATTGTTTTATCTGGATCTAGTATATCTTGAGATTGATCCAAATATCCAATAACAGCATTTTTAGAAACTTTTATATTTTCATTATTGTTATTGATAATTTCTTTTAGTAAAGTACTTTTACCACATCCATTTTGACCAATTAAAGCAACTTTTCTACCTTTTTTTATTTTGAAAGTAGATTCATTTAATAGAACTCTATCTTCAATAGTAATATTTAAGTTCTTTGCTTCAATAGGATTTTTAGAAGTAAGTTCTAAATTTTCAATAACATCAATTCTTATATCTTTATCTTCTTTAGGTTTTTCTTTTACATCTAATTGATCAATTCTAGTCCTAATAGCTTTTATATTATTTTCTAATTTCTTTTTACCTTTTTGACCACCCATTTTATGAAGCCTAGCTTCTGAATTACCCATCCTTTTAGGTGTTCTTCTAATACCATCTCTTATATTTTCTTTTGATACTATAGCTTCTTCAAGTCTTCTTTTTTCAGTAATATATTGATTATATTCTGTATTTTCTCTTGCTTTTTCTGCTTTTTTTAGTTCGATATACTTAGAGTAATTTCCATTGTAGATATTTAGTTTTCCATCTTTAATTTCAACAATAGTATTACATAAAGAATCTAATAGATTTCTATCATGTGAAACCAAAAGAAGAGCTCCAGAATAATTTTTTAGCATATCTTCAAGAACTTCAATGCTATTACTATCTAAATTAGAAGTTGGTTCATCAGCAATAATTAGTTTTTTATTTTCACTTAAAGCATTAGCAATTTTCATTTTGACTTTTTCTCCTCCAGAAAGATAATCTTTATATTCAGTAGGAGCATTAAAAACACTTTTTACTTTATTAAATGAACAATCATTTAGGCTATTTCCAAATTGACTAATATAAGAGTAACTTGAAGTTAAATAAGATGTTCCTTCATCAGAAGGTTCATCACCAATTAAAATTTTTAAAAGAGTAGTTTTACCAGCGCCATTATCGCCAACTAATCCTATTTTATCTCCATCTAGTATTTCAAATTTGTCTATATCTAATATTAATTTATCACCATAATACTTTTTGATTTTATTTAATAATGCTAATTGCATAAAAAAATCCCTCCTTAAAATGTAGGAGAGAGTATACGACTTTATAGAAGGGTAACACAAATAAACCTTAAGCCAGTAATCCACTCTCCGTAAATTTTTACACAACAAAAAAAGACTCATTAATGTCATAATTTTATTGTGAATTAAAAATTCTAAAAGTAGATTACATTCTCATGTTTGAAATTACCTTTCCCTTTCTTAAATTTTGTTTTCATTTTTCATTATAGCACTATTTAAAATTATTTCAAATGTTTCTATGATATAATTAATAATAAATAATATATATGTTTCAATTTATAAATATAATTAATATAAATGTAGACTTTATTACAACTTATTTATCAGTTAAGAAAAGGTGATAGAATGAAAAAGACAATAGGAATTCTTGCTCATGTAGATGCTGGCAAAACTACATTTTCAGAGCAAGTACTTTATCATACAAAGAGCATAAGAAATAGAGGGAGAGTAGATCATAAAAATTCATTTTTAGATACACATGATATTGAAAAAGAAAGAGGAATTACAGTATTTTCAGAACAAGCTACATTTCAAATTGGAAATTCAACTTATTATCTTATAGATACCCCGGGACATATTGATTTTTCAGCAGAAATGGAAAGAGCATTAGGTATATTAGATTATGCAATTTTATTAATTAGTGGAGTAGAAGGAATTCAAGGACATACAGAGACTATTTGGAATTTGCTAAGAAAATATAACAGTCCAACATTCATTTTTATAAATAAGATGGATAGAACAGGGGCTGACTTAGAAAGAGTACTTGAAGAAGTTAATGAAAATTTGGCTAATGATATATGCCATATAGATTCTATTCATGGAATGAGTGAAGAATTAATAGAATTTATTTCTGAGAGAAATGAAGATCTTTTAGAAAGATATTTTAATGGTGATTATGAGGAAGAAATTTGGATTAATGAGTTAAAAAAACTTATAAAAGAAAATAAAGTGTTTCCATGTTTAAGTGGAAGTGCCCTTCAAGATGAAGGAATAGATAACTTTTTGAATATATTTAATGAGCTTACTTATACAAATTATGATGAAGAGGAAGAATTTTCAGGAAGAGTTCATAAGATAAGATACGATAATAATGGAACTAGAATTACTTTTATAAAAGCTATTAGTGGTAATCTTAAAGTAAGGGATGAAATTACTTATGGAATGTTAGATGAAGAAATAACTGAAAAAATAAGTAGCATAAGACTTTATAATGGCAATAAGTTTTCTACTGTTGAAAAAATATCTGCTGGGGATGTGTTTGCAGTAACAGGAATCACTAAGGCTATGCCAGGAGAAGATATAGGGAAAAATAGGGGAAATATAAAGTTTAATATGATTCCAACATTAACATCTAAGGTTATTTTTGATAAGTCTTATAACGTAAAAGAAGTTTTGGGATATTTTAGAATATTAGAAAATGAGGATCCAGCATTAAATGTTATTTGGAATGAAACACATTAAGAAATTCAAGTTTCAATTATGGGTAAAATTCAGCTTGAAGTACTTAAAGAAGTTGCATTAAATAGATTTAATTTAAAAATAGAATTTGGCGCTTGTGAAATTATGTATAAGGAAACTATAGATAATAAGACATATGGATATGGACATTTTGAGCCATTAAAGCACTATGCTGAAGTTCATTTAAAAATAGAGCCAAATAAAAGAGGAGAAGGAATAACCTTTGAAAATAAGTGTCATGCTGATGATTTAACTACAGGAAATCAAAACTTAATTAAAACACATATCTTTGAAAGAAATCATCATGGACTTTTAACAGGCTCGCCAATTACAGATATAAAAATTACTTTGCTAACTGGTAGAGCACATAATAAGCATACTGAAGGTGGAGATTTTAGAGAAGCTACTTTTAGAGCAATGAGGCAAGGATTAGAAAAGGCTAATAATATACTTCTTGAACCATTTTATAAATTTAAAATAGACATAGAGCTTGATTATATGGGGAAGGTTATATCTGATATTCAAAGGCTAAATGGGAGATTTGATCCTCCAGAAACAAAATTAAATAAAGTTTCTATAACAGGAAGAGGACCAGTAGCTACATTTATGGATTATAGCTCGGAAATACTTACATTTACTAAAGGAAAAGGCAGTATTAGCTTAATATTTGATGGATATGATGTATGTCATAATACAGAAGAAGCAATTGAGAAAATAGGATACGATAAAAATGCAGATATAGAATATTCATCAAGTTCTATTTTTTGTTCAAAGGGACAGGGGTTTGTAGTTCCTTGGGATAATGTTGAAGAATATATTCATTGTGAAGTAAAAGAATAAAAGGTAGAACAATATAAGTTGTTCTACCTTAATTCAAGGTTTTTCAAATCCCATTGAAGCTTTTCAAAATCAAATGATAAAGTTGCAACCATTGAGTATTCATTATTTTTATTATAAGTACCTAGATATACTGTGGTTTCAGTAGTATTTCCGGATTCCTTAATTACAGTTAAATCTTTAATATAATCTTTATTAAAATTATATTTAGTTCCATTAAAAGAAAATCCATCCAAATTAAATACTTCAAAATTCAGCTTATCTAAAAGATAAGACCCAGCAGATATAGCGGGACTTAAATTACCAGCTTTTAAATCTATAATATCAGTGATTATCCATTTATTATCTTTATATTTAAAAATTACATTACAGTTAGTATCAATTTTAATATCTGAATAACTTATAATCAGATCTGTATTTAAAGATCTTGTATTTCTATCAATTTTATTTAAATCGTTGACGTCGAAAATATTACTATATATTGGATCAGATTCGGATAATTTTGAATCTATAGCTGCATTTTTAATTTTTTTATTTACAGAATCATCTATGTATAATATTTTTAAGGCAGATTCTTTAGATAATTCAGGAATATATAATAAATTTTTTACTAAAAATGAAGTTAATATAGAGAATGCAATTAGAATCATTAGAATAATAGCTAATATAAATTTAGCTTTAGGTGAAATAACCTTTTTCTTTTCTTTATTAAAAACTATATTGTTACTATAGTTATTCATATAAGCCTCCAAAAATATTTATAAGTTAAATAATATGTTACAATAATTATTATGTTACAATAATTATATAGTAAATTTAAATTAATAGAAAGAGGTGATTATTAATGATTTTAAAATTTAGATATAATGATAATGATTATATGGAGTTAAATTACTTTATCAATAATGAGAGAGGTGCTATAAAAAGAGGAAGAATTTTTAACTCTGTAATTTATCCTTTATTACTTTTGATACTTATATTATCTCTTGTTGAAATATTAGAGACATATACTATTGTTCCGTTGATTATTTGGGTGATTTTTACGGTTGTTTGGGTTATCTTTAATAAGGATATCTATAGACACATGGTTAACAGGACATCTAAATTTATAATAAAAAATCCTAATTTAAAGGGAGTAGATTACTTTAGAGATACAGTAATTACTTTAAGTGATAAAGGAATAAAAAAAGAAATAGAAGGAATATGTCTAAATGTTACATGGGAGTCTATTGAGAAAGCTTATGTTATGGAAAAAAATATTTTTATAAGACTTGTTAATGCGACTTTTATTAATATACCATTAAGGATCTTTAAAAGTAATGAGGAAAAAGATAATCTTTTAAGATATTTAGATGATCATATTAAAAATGATTATGTATCTATAGATTAAAATAAATTCATTATATTAAGCAATTTGTATTGGGGAAGATTTTTATGTATAAAGAAATAAAATTAAAAAATGGGGAAAATTTAATTATAAGAAAAGCTGAAGTTAATGATGCGGAAAAGATGATTGAGTATTTAAATATAGTTGGTGGCGAAAGTGATAATTTGCTATTTGGAGAAAATGAGTTTCACTTAAGTATAGATCAGGAAAAATCACATTTAGAAAATATGGCTAATCAAGAAAATTCTATTATGTTAGTAGGAATAATAAATAAAAAAATAGTAAGTATAGCCCAAATATCTGCATCAAATAGAAAAAGAATATCTCATAATGCAGAAGTTGCCATTTCGGTAAAAAAAGAATATTGGAATCTTGGAATTGGAAGCGAAGTTATGAAAGCATTAATAGACTTTGCTAAATATACTAATAAAATAAAAAATATAAGCCTTGGGGTGAAAGCAAGCAATACAAAAGCTAGAAATTTATATAGAAAGATTGGCTTTAAAGAAGTAGGAGTTCATAGAAATTTCTTTTTTGTTAATGATGAATACGATGATGAGATATTAATGGACCTATATATTTAAAATAATGAAAGAATGAAAAATGAAAGAATTGAGGATGTTTTGCTCTGCAAAATTTAAATCCACAATTATTTCATTATTTCATTCATTAATTACTTAATTCTTTAATTTAAAACAAGTGAGCCACAAGTTTATTTCCATATTCAAAAACAGTTACAGTAAAGTAATTCCAAGGAACTACTGTTGCTCCTACTCTTGAAATAGCAACTCTTATTTTAAAACTATGTCCAGAGTTTGTATTAGAATCTAAGCCTTCATAAGTTACTCTGTCTAACCTAACTACCATTTCCTCACCACTTGATAGTTCCATTTGACTTCTTAGTGAAGCTAAGTCTTTTTTTAGTTTTTCTTTATCTTCTTCAGAAATAGGCTCGTATCCTTTTTCACTAGTATTACTATATGTTATTAAATAGTTATATATAGAAGTATCTTCATTTAAGTAGGCATATAATAAATCATTTATAAAATCTATTTCTTTATATTCACCAGAAGTATAATGAATAGATGTTTGATCATCATAAATATTAGTGCTTTTTTCTATTGCATTAATATCCTTAGTAGAGGTATATGATTTTCCAAATGCTTCAAAGGAAGTAGGGGATTTAGGTTCTTCTTTTACTGTATCATCTGATTGAATATTTTCTTCAATAGGATTATTGTCAGTTACATCATCTTTTGAGTTTGCGTTTTTACATGAAGTAAAATTCAAAGTAATTAACAATGAAATCAATAATAAAAATACTTTTTTTATTTTCATATGAGCTCCTTTACTAGATAATTATTCCAAAAAACTTATGTAAATTTATTGTATGATAAAACATAAGAAAAGTAAATTAATAAAAGAAAACCTTTAAATATATTTAAAAAATTAAAAAGTGTTTATGGATTAAACAATTGGTTGATAAAATGTAATTTCAGAAATATAATTATATATAAGAATTAATATTATCTAGTGATTAATATTATTATTTTAATTAAATGAACTAATTATATAATAATTTTATTACTATAGAGATTAATAATTAAATAGATTAAATTTAGGAGGAAAAGAAATGTCAGTTAAAATGTTACACACTTGTATTAGAGTTAAAGACTTAGAAAAGTCATTAAAATTTTACAAAGAAGCGTTAGATTTAATAGAAACAAGAAGAAAGGAATATCCAGAAAATAAGTTTAGTCTTGTTTATTTATCTAATGAAGAAGGTGGATATGAAATAGAGCTTACTTATAATTATGATGTTGAAAAACCTTATGATTTAGGAAATGCTTTTAGTCATATTGCTGTTGAAGTAGAAGACTTAGAAGCAATGAGAGAAAAACATATAGCTTTAGGATATGAAGTAACTCCATTTAAGGGACTTCCAGGAACAAAACCTTCATATTATTTTGTAACAGATCCAGATGGATATAAAATTGAAGTAATTAGAGCTAAATAAATTAAAGTAAATCTAGTGGCTTTACAAAAGTTACTAGATTTATTTTTGTATATAATACATAAACTATTTAATGTAATATATAAATTAAACTAAAAATGCTTTTAAAAGGTTAATTATAAATTATATTAGTTAGTAATAAGAAGTCATTAATTTTAAAAATATATAGTTTATATAATAAAAATTATCTAAAAGAAGTATAAATTACCAAGTAATTAGTTTATAATAGAAATAAATTATAATAAATTAAATAAAAGGATGAAGGAGTATTATATATGAGTAAAATATCAATAATTGGAGCAGGCTCAATTGGAGCAACTACTGCCTTTGCCTTACTACAAAAGGAAGTAGCAAGAGAAATAGTTATAAATGATATTAATCAAGAAAAAGCATTAGGAGAAGTTCTTGACTTAATGCACGGTAGTTCACTAAATAGTCCTTGTAATGTTACACTAGGCTCTTTAGAGGATACCAAAGATTCAGATATAATTGTTATAACTGCTGGTGTTGCACAAAAGCCAGGAGAAACTAGACTAGATTTAGTTGATAAAAACTATAAAATATTTAAAAGCTTTGTTCCAACAATATCAAAATTAAGTCCTAATTCAATATTATTAGTTGTATCAAATCCAGTAGATATATTAGCATACATGACTTATAAATTATCTGGATTTCCTAAGGAAAGGGTTATTGGTTCAGGTACAGTTTTAGACACAACAAGATTAAGAAGTTTACTTGGAAAGTACTTTGGTATCGATGGAAGAATTGTTCAAGGATATGTTTTAGGAGAACATGGAGATAGTGAATTTGTTCCATGGTCATCATTAACAATAGGAAATATTCCAATAAAAAATTTCTCAGAACAATTAAAAATAGAATGGGATGAAGCAACAGAAAAAGTTATTGCTGATGATGTTAAGAATGCAGCTTATGAAGTTATTAATAGAAAAGGAGCTACTGCTTTTTCAGTTGCAGCAGTTTTAACAAGAATAGTGGAAGCATTCTTAAAAGATGAGAAAACTGTATTATCAGTATCTACTTTATTAGATGACTATTTAGGGGTTAACAACACATACTTAAGTGTTCCAACAATAGTAGGTAAAAATGGAGTAGAAAAAGTATTAAATATAGAATTATCAGAAGAAGAAAAAGAAAAGTTTGTTTCATCAGCTAAGATAATGAAAGAATATATTGATAGAATCGATAATAATTAAAACTTTAATGTGAAGGTATGAAATTTTAATTTCATACCTTTTAAATTTATATTGGGAATATAGATTGAAAAACTTTCTACTAAATTTTATAAGTGCTTAATAAATATTATGAGTCTATACCGTAATAATAAATCTTTAAGGAATCATCTTATATTAAACATTGATATATATAATATACATATAAATTAGAAATTATTTAAAAGTGTTAACATAGTCGACACTTTACTATTTTTATTATAAAATATATTATTATTGGGAAAAAATAACATTAATTAAGGTTTAAAACGAAAAATTAAAGCATAGTATAGATAGAAATTATATTTAATTTAAATGAGTATAATGAGAGGGATACAGTAATATGAAAAAAATTAATATAAGGGAATTTTTTGAAAATAAAATAACAGGATACATTATTATTATATTTGCGGCAATTATATTTGTTTATTTACTTATATCAATATTTTTTACTAATCATTTATTCTTTAATACTAGTATAAATGGAATTAATTTATCATTAAAAACTTATGAAGAGGCACAGGATATACTAAAAGGCTCCATAAGTGATTATAAATTACAAATAATAGAGAGAGATGGCAAAATAGAAGAAATATTAGGAAAGGATATAGAGCTAAAGTTTAAGGAAAACAATAGTGGTATTAACATAAAAGAAGTACAAGCCCCATTAAAGTGGATTGTAGGATTAATTAAAAAGCAAAACTATTATATGAATGATTTAGTAATTTATAATGATGAAAAATTAAAAAATAAAATTAAAGAGTTAGACTGTTTAAATAAAGATATTATTGAACCTAAGAATGTAGGATTCAAATATTCAAATGGTTCATATGAGTTTATTGAAGAGATTTATGGAAATAAGGTAGATGAAAATAAATTATATGAAACTATAGAAAACAGTATATTAAGAGGAGAAGCTAAATTAGATTTAAATGAGAAACTATGCTACGAAAATCCAGAGTACACAATAAACTCTGAAAAGGCAATGACAACTAAAGATACTTTAAATAAGTATGTATCAACCCAAATAACATATTTATTTGGAAATAAAAATGAAGTATTAGATGGAAATAGAATAAACGAATGGCTTAGTGTTAATGACGATTTAGAAGTAATAATAAATGAAAACTCAGTAAAAGATTATGTATTAGAGCTAAGTGCAAAGTATAACACAGTTGGAATAGCAAGAAATTTTAAATCTTCTACAGGAAAAGTTGTTGAGGTTAAAGGTGGATATTATGGGTGGAAAATTAATTGTGTAGCAGAAACAAAGATGTTATTGGAAAATATAAAGCTTGGTGCAGTACTTGAAAAAGAACCAATATACACACAAAAAGGTATCAATAGAGATGCAGATGATATAGGGGATACCTATGTAGAAATCAATATAACAAGGCAGCATTTATGGTTTTATAAAGATGGTGAACTTATTACTCAAGGGGATGTGGTAACTGGAGATCCTGGGAAAGGATATTCCACTAAACTTGGAACGTATATGCTTAATTATAAGCAAAAGGAAGCAACTTTAAGAGGTCCAAATTATGAAGCAAAAGTAATTTATTGGATGCCTTTTAATGGGAACATAGGAATTCATGATGCAAGTTGGAGATATTCTTTTGGAGGAACAATATATAAATCAAATGGAACTCATGGTTGTGTAAATTCTCCGTCATATTTAGCAAAAACTATTTTTGATAATATAGAGGAAGGAACTCCTGTTATTTGCTATGAAGAATAGAAATATTAAAGTAAAAGAATTTAAGGTTAGATATGTGTTTTAGACACTAATCTAGCCTTTTTACTTTAAAAAAATAATAATAGATTTACTTTAAGAATGACCTTTTTATAGTAGAAATATATAAAAAATTAAATACTTTATATGATATAATTAGTTTAATTATTATAAGGATTAAGGATTTAACTATGGCTTTAAAGGAGGTCATTTTATATGGCGAAAAGAAGGGTAACATTAAAAGATATTGCAAGAGAAGCAGGTGTATCTGCAGCAACGGTATCATATGTTCTTAATTATTCAGAAAAAGAAAAGATTAGCCATGAAACAAGATTAAAAGTTTTTGATATAGCGAAAAAATTAAACTATGTTCCCAACATGGCAGCTAAATCTTTAGCAAGTAAAAGAAGTTATTTAGTTGGAATCATAATAAATTTAGGTGAAAAAAATCTAAAGAGTAAATTATATGAGTACTATGATTTAACTAATGAAATTCAAAAAGAAGTTTATAAGCTTGGATATGATGTAGTCTTTTTAGCTACTAAAGAACCAAATAAAGATATACAAGTTGGACAAAAAAGATCTTTAGATGCTGTATTTGTTATTGATATGGATAAAAGTAAACTAAAATATCTCACAAGTAATTTTTATGTACCAGTAATATTTATTGATGGATATTTAGAAGATCCGATATTTTGCAAGATATTAAGTGATTATAATGAGTTGTTTAATATATTAGAAAAAAAATCAGAGATTAAAAAAGATTCCTATATTATTATGGAAGATTACTCAAATGAAAACTTAAGAGAAATTGTAAATGAAAGATTCCTAAAAGAAAATATATTTGTAAATAAACATGATAGTGATTTAATTGGATTTTTAGAAAAGCATAAGAATAAAAGAGGCGTAGTTTTAGGGGAGATATTAGGAATGCAAGTAGAAAAATATGTAGATACTAAAGATATAATAGTTATTATTGGATCAGAAGAATCAAATTTATTATTTACTCATACAAAAACAATTTCTATGAGTAATAAAGAAAAAGCAAAAAAATCAGTTGAACTCATGCAAAAATTAATTAATTTAGATGAAGAGGAAATTATAAATACTACATATATAAAACCAATTTTTAAATATTAGAAATAATAAAAATGTGAGTTTGCACAAAGTTCACATTTTTTTATTTTTTTACTGATTTTAGAGATAAGTTAACATGATGCTTAACAAATATAAGGAAGATATCATAGGAGTGCAATATCAAAGTGTTTTAAATAAAATATTTTTACTTAACAAAAAGCTTTTAGAAATTTACTTAAATTTAGATGAAAATTTGAATTGTACATATGTATGAAAGTTCTTGAATGTAATGACTACAAAAGGATATATTGTTATACTCAGGTTACTTAAACAGAAAGAAGGAGTGGAAATGAAAAGAAAAAAGGCGCTTTTATTATCGTGCTTAGTATGGGGAAGTGGTCAGTTTTTTGTCTGTAAACAACGGATAAAAGGATTACTGTTTTTTATGATGCAAGCTATACTTATAGCTATTGAATTGTTAAGTGGTTATTGGATTGAATATCTTTTAGGCTATATTAAAAATTTTCAAATTAGATTGCATGGAGGTTTTTTTACTAAAGGAATTTGGGGACTAATAACTTTAGGAGAAAAAGTAGGAGTAAAAAATGGAGATCATTCAACCCTTTTATTAATAAATGGAATAATTTCAGTTATATTGATTTTTATTTTTGCAGTTATTTATTTTTTAAATGCAAAAGATGCATATTAAACTGGAAAAAAGATTGATGAAACAGGAATATATATAAGTTCAAAAGATTATGGTAAGAAAATATTTGAAAACAAGTTTCCTTATATAATTCTTGGTCCTATAGCTGTAGCATTTATTTTTGTAGTAGTTATGCCAATTATATTTTCAATATTAACAGCATTTTTAAATTATAATAGAGATCATCTTCCACCAGGAAATTTAATAGATTGGGTTGGTTTTGATAATTTTATTAAGTTATTTAGAGTGCCAGTTTGGTCTAATACATTTTTTCATGTTTTAATTTGGACTATAGTTTGGGCTTTTACGGCAACGTTTTCAACGTATTTTTTAGGAATGCTACAAGCAATAATATTAAATCATAAGTCTATTAAATTCAAAAAATTTTTTAGAACAGTTTTAATTTTGCCTTGGGCAATTCCTCAAATAATATCACTTATGGTATTTAGGAATTTATTAAATGGACAATTTGGACCTATAAATCAATTTTTGTTAGATATTGGGCTTATATCTGAAAGGATACCTTTTTTAACAGATCCAATAATTGCAAAGATAACTGTTATAGTAGTAAACCTTTGGCTTGGATTTCCTATGTTTATGGTTATGATGCTTGGAGTATTTGCAAATTTAGATGAAAGTTTATATGAAGCAGCAGCTATAGATGGAGCAAGTAAATTTCAAATATTTAAACATATTACCTTGCCATTAGTTATGCTTGCTACAGCACCACCACTTGTTATGAATTTAGCTTCAAATTTTAATAACTTTGGCTCTATTTATTTCCTAACACAGGGTGGACCAGCGAATACTTCATATCAATTTGCTGGAGATACAGATATTTTAATTTCATGGATATATAAATTAACACTTGACCAGCAAATGTATAATATGGCAGCAGTTATGAGTGTGTTGATTTTTATCATAATTGGTGGATTCTCTTTCTGGCAATTTAAAAACACTACGTCATTTAAGGAGGTTTAAGAAAAATGAGAAAAAAAATAACATCGATATTATTGCATCTTGAACTTATTTTAATGTCTATAATAGTGTTGGTTCCGGTAATTTGGATTGTGATGTCATCTTTTAATAAAGGGGCTGGATTATCATCTGCAACATTAATTCCGAAAGAATTAAGCTTAGAAAATTATAAAAATTTATTCACTCAAACTAATTATCCAGTTTGGTTCTTTAATACATTAAAAATTGCAATAGCAAATACAGTTTGTTCAGTTACTTTGATAATGATTACGGCATGGATTATGTCTAGATTTAAATTTAAAGGAAAAAAACAAGCCTTATGACAATATTAATAGTATCAATGTTTCCAACATTCTTATCTATGACAGCAATATACACTTTGTTTTTAACTTTAGGATTAGTCGGAAAGCCAATATCATTGATAATTATTTATGCAGTAGGGGCTATTCCTTACAATACTTGGCTAGTTAAAGGATATCTAGATGGAATACCAATGTCTATAGATGAAGCAGCATATATTGATGGCTGCAGTAGATTTAGATCTTTCTTTAAAATAATACTTCCTATGGCAAGGCCTATAATAACTTATTGTGCAGTTTCACAATTTATGATGCCTTGGATGGATTACGTTTTACCAAATATATTACTTTCAAGTGATAAGAGTAGGACACTTGCTGTAGGATTATTTTCTATGATAGTTGGTAAAGAAAGTTCACACTTTACAATGTTTGCAGCTGGTTCAGTTTTAGTTGCTATTCCAATTACTATCCTATATATGATTTTCCAAAAATATTTAGTTCAAGGCATTGCCTCAGGAGCTGACAAAGGTTAATAAAAAATAATTAAATATAAAATGGAGGAATTTATTATGAAGAGTATATCAAAAAAATTATCAGCATTAGTATTAATGAGTACGATGCTATTTTCACTAGCAGGGTGTAAAGATGTTTCAAAATTAGAGGAAGGAGAAAGTAATGAATCAGTTAGTTCATCAGAAGAAATGAAACCAGAAGATGGAGCAGAACTTCTTTTTTGGACAAACGATATAGAATATGGAAAAGATGTAGCATCTTCTTTTGAAACAAAGTATGGAGTAAAAGTAAATGTTGAGCAAATAGGTCTTGATGGTATGGGAAAAATTATGCTAGATGGTCCAGCAGGAAAGGGAGCCGATATATTTATTGCGCCTCATGATGCTATGAATACTGGAAGAACAGCAGGAATATTTGCAGAATTAGATGAAAGTATTGTAAAAGATTTAGAAAAAGAATTGAATCCAGTAGCTGTTAAGGCAGCCATGTATGATGGAAAAATGTATGGAGTTCCTTATTCAGTTGAAACAACAGCTCTTTTATACAATAAAGATTTAGTAAAAGGAGAACCAGCTAAGGAGTTTGAACAAATAGTTAAGGAAGCTAAGGAATTTAATAATAGTTCAGAAAATAAATTCTGGTTTTTAACTATAGCTAATAATGGATATAATTCGTACCCATTTTTAGGTGCAGATGGATTCCAATTGTTTGGAAATGATGGTAATGATGATGATAATCTTGGTTTTAATACAAAAGCTTTTGAAAACGGACTTGCTAATGTAGCAGCTTTAAAAGAAATAATTCCAATGAAATCAGAAGATTTAAAGACAAATGCAGAAACATTTATAGATGAAAACTTTATTAATGGTAAAACAGCTTATTACCCAAGTGGTCCATGGGCTATAAAGAAAATGAAAGATGCAGGAGTAAATTTTGGTGTAACAACACTTCCAACTATTAATGGAAAATCTATGAAAGCTTTTGGTGGAGTTCAAAATGCTCACGTATCAGCTTATTCTAAATATCCAAAAGCTGCCCAATTGTTTGCAAAGTTCTTAGCATCTAAAGAAGGTGCTGAAATTCTATATAGCAAAGCTAGTAAGGTTACTTCAAGAGCAGATATATCAGATGTGAAGGGTCTTGCAGAAGATAAAGATTTAAGCGTATTCGTTGAACAATTTAAGAATGCAGTTCCAATGCCAGCTTCAAAAAGAATATCATATTATTGGACAATATCAGATGGATTATTAAGTGCAGTATTTGATGGTGCATTAACACCTGAAGATGGAGCTAAGAAGGCACAAGCAGATTTTGAAGCACTTGTACAAAGTGAATAAATAATTTAATGAGCTGTCGCAAATAGCAATTTAATGAAAAGTGGAAGAAGTAAAAGTTAAATTGTGCGACAGCTAAATTTATAAAACTGAGATATAGAAATAAAGGAGAAAATATTATGAATTTAGCTGCAGTTATACATGAATCAAAAAGTTCACTATCATATGCTTATGATAAAGATACATTACATGTAAGGATTAAAACAGCAAAGGATGATGTTACGAAAGTTACATTAATTGCACTTGAGCCATTTAATTGGGCTCCTAAAAAGGATGATCCAACGATATATGAGTTTAGATATGATGAAGTTCAATATATAAATATGGAAAAGGAATATACTACTGATTTATATGATTGTTGGTTTGCGGAAGTAAAGAATTTTCCATGGCTTAGAATAAAGTATTGCTTTATATTGGAGAACTCTACTGAAAAGTACGTAGTTGGGTGCAGAGACATAATAAAATATAATGAAAATGAAAAAGCTCTAGATAATTTAAGAAATTACTACAACTTCCCTTACATTAATGAAGAAGATATATATTCTTCACCAGAGTGGGTTAAAGATACTGTTTGGTATCAAATTTTCCCTGAAAGATTTCATAATAGTTCAACTATCAATAAGAAAGATATTTTGCCTTGGGGAAGCGATGATATAGATGGATATGGTAAAAAATTTGGAGGAGATCTTCAAGGAGTAATTGAAAAGTTAGATTATATAAAGGAATGTGGTTTTACAGGAATATATTTTACTCCAATTTTTGAATCACCTAGCTCACACAAATATGATACTACGGATTACTTGAAGATAGATCCTGAATTTGGGAATAATGAAACATTCAAATTATTAGTTGAAGAAGCACATAAAAGAGGAATGAAAATAATGATTGATGCAGTATTTAATCATTGTGGTTTTTTACATCCATTTTGGCAAGATGTAGTAAAAAATGGAGTGAACTCAAAGTATTATGAGTGCTTTTATGTTTTAGACGAAAACAAACCTATTGTTCAGGGAGATTTAATAAATGGACTTCCAAAGGATTGTTTAAAGGAAGATTTAAATTACAGAACCTTTGCCTTTACACAAATTATGCCTAAGTGGAATTTATCAAGTGAAATTGCAAGAAATTATCTTTTAGATGTAACTAGGTACTGGACTGAAGAATATAAAATAGATGGATGGAGATTAGATGTATCTAATGAGGTTTCCCATGACTTTTGGAGAGAGTTCCGAAAAGTTGTAAAAGACATAAATCCAGAAGTATATATATTAGGTGAAAATTGGGATAATTCATATCCATGGCTTAAAGGAGATCAGCTTGATGCTGTGATGAATTATGAATTTACTAGCTCTATATGGAGTTATTTTGGAAAAGGCGAAGAAAATAGCCCTAAATATAACTCTAGTCAATTTAAAAATGCAATTAATAATTTACTGTTCATGTACCCTAAAAATGTTGCTGAAAATATGTTTAACTTATTGGATAGTCATGATACTTCCAGAATACTTACATTATGCTATGATAATGTAGAAATATTAAAGTTAGCATATGTATTTCAAATGACTTTTTCTGGAGCACCAAGTATTTATTATGGTAGCGAAGTTGGAATGGCTGGAGGAACAAATAGTAATCGTAGGTGTATGATTTGGGAAGAAGACAAACAAGATAAAAATCTTCTTGAAACTATAAAAAAATTAATAATCCTAAGAGGGAAATATAAATCTTTTAAATCTGTTGATTTAGAATGGCTATATGTAGATGATGATAAGAATTGCATAATATATAAAAAGGAAAGTATGGATGAAAAATTATTTATCATTATTAATAACTCAAGTAATGATGTTGACATAATCTTACCTGATGAAATGAAATTTAATAGATATAATGATATTTATGAAGATGTAAATATAGATCTTAAAGAAGAAATATCGTTAAAGTCTTATAGTTTTAGGATCCTATTGAATATTTAATTTAAAATTATATAATATATGATTTAAAATTAGATATCTCTATTTAAAATTATTTAAAATAAGTATATTAGCAAATAAAAAGGAAAGTTATAATACAAACTTTCCTTTTTTAGTATAAATAATAGTCAAAGATCTCCATTTGAGTTCAAAAATATTTTTAATCAAGTAAAATCAATGGTTTAAAAGGTTCTCACGTTTCGTTATACCCTTTATAAAAATGAGAGATTAAATTTTTAAAGGCAATAAAGCTTACTCGAAATTGAATAAATTTTATATTAAATAGAGTTCTGAGACTACATCGTTTTATCTAAAAATTAAAACATATATTAAATAATCACAATATATGTTAAATAATTACAAAGGCGCTATAATATATATATCAAATAAATATTATTAATGAATATAAGGGGAGATAATAATGGAGGAAATTAAACAAAGGTATGATTCAGTTAATATTATGAGGATGGTAAGTGCTTTACTAGTTATTGCTATTCATACTTCAATATTTGGAAGTATCAATCAGACAGCTAATGATATTGTTACTAAGGGCATATCTAGAATTGCAGTTCCGTTTTTCTTTATTTCTACTGGGTATTTTATGTTTAAAAATATTAATAGACAAGGGTATATTAAGAGCTTTATAAAAAGGCTAGTAAAAATATATCTAATAATAGGTGTAATTGATGTTTTATTAATTATGCCATATGTTTCTGTAAGGTTACAAGGTGGTTTCATTAAAGCATTACAAGTTATATTAATAGGAGGTATTACTGAAAGTTTATGGTATGTACCTGCAATAATATTATCAGTATTAGTTGTAAGTGTTTTTATTAAGAAAAATTGGGTAAAACCATTAGTAATAGTAAGTATTTTATTATATATAATAGGACTACTAGGGGATAGTTACTATGGATTAATTGTAAATACACCATTAGAAAAAATAGTTGATATTTATAAAACGATATTTATAAATACAAGAAATGGAATAACCTTTAGTGTACCTTTTGTTGCAATAGGAGCTTTAATGGCAAAAGGTAATATAGCAAATAGTATAAAGAATATAAAATATGTTGTTTTAGGATTTTCTATTTTACTTGGAATAGAAGCATATTTATTGAATGCTAATAATATAGCTATTGATACAAATATGTATATATCACTTATTTTGCTAGTTCCAGCAATATTTCTATGCCTTCTAAATTTAAAATTTGAAATAAGTGAAAGAACTTCTAATATACTAAGAGAAATGAGCTTATGGGTATATTGTGTACATGAAACAATAATGCTTATGTTACTAATATATGTTGGGAATTTTAATACTATAATGATGTTTTTAATTGTATCATCTATTTCAATATTTATTGCATATTTAATTTCAGCAAAAAAAGTAAAAATACCTGCAGTTAATATTAAAAAAGAAAGAGTGATAGCATGGTCATTTTTAGCTTTAGCTATAATTATTTTAGCTACTAACTCAATTAAAGGTAGTAAATCTGTAAATAATTCTTCAACTGCCTTTAATTTAGATGGAGAAGCAACTGATATAGTTGGACCATTATATAAAATAAGTGATGAAAATAGCAGTTTATATATTTATGGTAATTTTATAGCAGGTACTGAAGATATGTATCCATTGAACGAAGCAGTACAAGAAGCAATAAAAAATAGTGATGGAATAGTTGTTGAGACAAATCAACCTAATCCATCAGACAATAGGTATATTGAATTAAGCACTTATGCTAAAGATGACAGTATTGAAAATCATATAAGTAGTGAAGCTTTAGAAATGTTGAAAGAGGTTTTATCAGGAAAAAATATGAAATTTGATCAAGTTAAAAGTTATAGAGCTATGGTAATAGATTCAATATTTCAAATGTTATATTCAGAGGTAGAAGGGTATTCAATGAATTATTCACCACAAGGTTTTGTAGAGGCCTTTGCATCAAAATATGAAAAAGATAAAATACCAATGATGGATATTTATGAACTTCTAACTGATATGGTATCTGTATCTAATGAAGTAGAGGATGCAAGTATTAAGCTAATAAAATATTATAAAGAAATAAAGCCGGAAAATTTAATAAAGTCATTAGAATTATGGAAAAATGGTGACTTAGAAGCCTTTAATAAATTTGATGTAGTGGAAGAAAGCTTAAATGATAGTGAAAAGAAAGAGTATCAAAAGATCAATGATGTATATAAAAAGCATAATGATGAGTTAAACAATAAATATAATGAAATTTACTTAGGGAAAGTAAAAGACTTTATGAAAGAAGATAAAAATTATTTTATATCAATTTATGCTGGTTCTATGGGAGGGGAAAATGGGCTATTAGAGAGATTAATTAAAGAAGGATATAAAGTAGAAAAGGTTGAGAAAAAATGATGATTTAAAAATTTGACCTTACGACATGTTCCATTAAATAGAATTGGAAAGCCAGAAGATATAGCAAATGCAGTAGTATTTTATGCTAGTGATGAATCATCTTTTATTACTGGAGATTTAATTGAAGTTGCAGGAGGATTCGGACTTCCAACTCCATTGTATGGGGATTCTATCACAAAATAAGAGAGAATGTATAATTGTTTTATGTAGTAATATATACCGTAAAGGAAATTAATGTTATAATAGTAAAAAAGGGGATTTAATATGAAAGATAATAGAATTAACTTAGTTATAAAATCTTTACTTTGGGGTATAGCTTGGCTTGGGGTAGCAGCATTAATAGGATTTATAATAACTAAAGTAACACCTTATAAAAACTTTGAAAATATCTTATTTATAGAAGGTATTATATTAGTTTTTGTAGGAATCTTTGCATCAATATCGGGTGATCCAATGGGACTTTCTATGCAAGGGCTTGGACAGAATAGTGCTCAATATGCAGCTAGTGCAAATCTAGAAGTTACTAAAATGGAAAGAGAAAAATCTAATAGAAAGTTAGATGTAGCACTAGCAGTTAGTACATTTTCTTTAATATTAGGTGGCTTGTTTAGCGCAGGTGTAACTTTTATTATCTAGCTTTATAGAAAGCTATTAGGAGTTATAGAAATTAGTATAAAGCTTTTTATTAGTATTATTTATAAAAATATATAATTAAATTTTTTCATCAATATCAGCAGATTCAATTGCCCTTTCACTAATGGGAGGGGGTAGAAGCTATAGAACAGAAATAGATATCTCATTTGCTTTTAGTACTTTATCTTTAATAATTGGTGGAGTTTTATCTACTGCTTTAACTTTTATAATGTAAATTAGAATTTATGTTTTTATAATAGAGTTGCTATTTAAATTATAGCAACTTTATTTAGTTTTAAATATTATATTTAGATATATTTATTAAGTAATAAATATTATTAATTAGGCTTGATTTAGTATAGACTATTATAGTATTATTTTATATAACTAACAGAAACTAATATTTAAAATAATTAGTTTGCAATTTAGAAATAAAAATAAGATATGTTAATATTATTTTGTAAAAATTATAAAATTAATAAAATTGAAATAAGACTATGCTTTGGAGGGAATTATGTTAAATATAGGATGTCATTTATCAACTACAAAAGGTTTTGAAAATATGGGAAAAGAAGCACTACAAATTGGAGCAAATACATTTCAGTTCTTCACTCGTAATCCAAGAGGTGGTAAAGCAAAAGAAATAGATATGGATGATATGGAAGGTCTTTTAAAAATTGCAAGGGAAAATAACTTTGCAACTATTTTAGCACATGCTCCATATACATTAAATGCATGTTCCGCAGATGAAAGAACAAGAGAATTTGCAAGAGAAATGATGGCAGATGATTTAAATAGAATGGAACTTATGCCAAATAATTTATATAACTTTCATCCAGGAAGTCATGTAAAGCAAGGGGTAGAGGTAGGAATTAATTACATAGTAGATTTACTTAACTCTGTATTAAGTAAAGAGCAAACTACAACAGTTTTATTAGAAACAATGGCTGGAAAAGGTTCAGAAGTTGGAAGAACTTTTGAAGAAATAGCAGAAATAATATCAAGAGTTGAATTAAAAGAAAAAATGGGAGTTTGCCTTGATACTTGCCATATTTATGATGCAGGATATGATATAGTAAATGATTTAGATGGGGTTTTAGAAGAGTTTGATAGAATAATAGGATTAGATAGATTAAAAGCAATTCACTTAAATGATAGCAAAAATCCATTTAAAAGTCATAAAGATAGACATGAAAAAATAGGAGAGGGTTCTTTAGGATTAGAAGCTATAACAAGAATAATTAATCATCCAAAGCTTAAACATTTACCATTTTTCTTGGAAACTCCAAATGAATTAGATGGTTACGCCAAAGAAATAGAACTATTAAGAAGTAATTATGTAGAATAATAAAATTTCTTGCTATCTAGTAATTTCTTGTGTAATATTTACTTATCAATAAGGAATTTTTATAAATTGTAAATATAAAGGCTACGATAACTAGATATGTTCCATAAGCTAAATAGCTACGCAAAGAAGTTCTAGGCTTGGAAAAGCTACTATGCCAAGAGTTTTGGTTAACTCGCTGCGCTCAAACAATTAAGCAACACTAAGGCCTAGTAGTTCTTCTAACGCCAAGCACTTCTAATTGCTCGCTATATGCTTATTCCACAGTCTATTTATCTTCGCCAACTTATATTTTGCCACTTTAAACCATTAAACGAAGAATTAGCCTCATTAATGCTATGTTTAAATTGGAGATATTATATAAAAATCGGAAAGTTAATACATATCATTATGTTTAATTTGCAATTTATAGCAAGGAGTTGTTTTAGATATGGAAGATTTAAAAAATGCTATTTGTGAAATGTTAAAAGAAGAAATTATAAAGATAGTTATTAGTAATAAAGCAAATAAAGAAGTTGAATATAATAAAATAAATTTTTTACTTAAGGAAAATAATAAGGGGAAAAAATATTATCAAATAGAAAAATTTACTGATAAACAAGTTTTTCATGAAAATATTGAAATTAATCAATTAGAAAAATCATTATTTAATGCTTTATATGAAAATTATAAACAATTATCAGCATGGTCTAATGAAACCTCTTTTGATTTAAAAATATCAAAAAAGGGAAAAGTTTTTTTAGGAAAGAAAAAGAGTAATAACTCAAATCTTTCTAATAAGAGCCATAATAAAGAAAAAAATTATATATTAAAGGAAGGTATGATAATAGAACCTTTAATAGATTTGGGGGTTTTTACTAAAGAAGGTAAGGTCATAAATTCTAAATATGATAAGTATAAGCAAATAAATAGGTTTATTGAGATAATAGATGATGAAATAAAGAAAAATGAATATAAAGAGCTTACTATATTAGATTTTGGTTGTGGAAAATCATATTTAACATTTGTTTTATATTATTATTTTGTAGAGATAAAAAAGATAAATGTGAAAATGATAGGCCTAGATCTTAAAGCTGATGTTATTAAAAAATGTAATGAAATAGCTAAAAGATATAAATATGATAATTTACATTTTGAACTTGGTGATATAAATGGTTATAAATATGAAAATAATGTTGATATGGTAATAACACTACATGCTTGTGATACAGCAACAGATTATGCATTATATAACGCAATAAAATGGAATGCAAAGATGATTTTCTCTGTACCATGTTGCCAACATGAGTTTAATCATCAAATGGAAGCAAACACATTATCTATATTAACTAAATATGGTATAATTCAGGAAAGAGTAGCAGCATTAATGACTGATGCAGTAAGGGCAAATCTTTTAGAAGCAGCGGGTTATAAGACACAGCTTTTAGAATTTATTGATATCGCTCACTCACCTAAAAATATATTAATAAGAGCTTCAAAATCTAAAATTTCAATGGAGAAAAAGGAAAAAGCTTTAAAGGAAGTTGATTCACTTATAAGTGAATTTAATTTTAATCCAACATTATTAAATTTATTGAAAAAAGATGATTTAATATAAATTACAATGCTGTACTTTTAAAGTACAGCGTTTTTTTATATTAATGATTAAGTTACACTAACTTTGATAAAAATAATATGGAATAGTTCAATGACAGCAAACTATAAAATGAATGGGAGGACATATATGGAGATGAATGAATTGAAATTATATATAGAAAAGAAATTGAATAAAGAATTCATAGGTCAAAGAGAATTTTTTAAAGAAATATCAGAATATTTTATAAATAAAATAGAAAATGAAGAAAAAGGGATTTTAATTGTAGCAGGACATAAAAATACATTTAAAAAGGTGAGTATAAGATGTATTTTTGAGGAGTTATATAAAAATAAACTAATAAGAAATAAAAATTTAGATGAAATTGATTTAGCATCTTATAATTTTAATTTGGGATATAATGCTTTTTTAACAGACCTATATGAAAAGTTAGGTAATAATAAATCAGAAGGTGTAATGTTTAAAAATGCAGAAAAAGCATCAAAGGAAATAATGAAGATATTATCAAGTATATATCCTAATACTTGTATTCAATTAAAACATGATTATGTAATTAAGAACAAATTTTTAGTAGAAGCTAAAGAACAAGATAAAAATAAAATTAATAAGATAGTGTATCATAATAAGTTTTTTATATTTATTTATAACTATGAAGATAAGAATGAATTTGAAGATTTTTTACAGGTATCATTAAAAAATAGTGATAGAATTTTTTATACTAGAGAGCTTACTGAAAAAGAAAAGAATATAATTATAAGAAAAAAATTAACAAATGAGATTGAAAAGATAAAAGATGATTTTGGGATACAAATTCTATTAGGATTTAAGGACGGTAGTAACGAAAAAGAAAAATTTAGTGTTTGTGAATATCTTCAAAAGAACTTTAGTAAAAATAGTGGCTTTGATATTACAGAATATATATATTATAAATTGAGTGATCCTTTAAGAAATTTAATATTAAAAGAATCAATAGAAGAGGGAGAAAAGATACTAGTATATGTAGATTATAATAAAATACATTGTAAGGTGAATAATGAGATATATAGATTAAATAAATATTCCACCCCTACTTTAGATGAGGTTAGATATAAATTAGAATCTATAATAGGGGTTAAGGATCTAAAAGAATTTTTAACAAATATAGAAAATAATTATAAGGTACAAAAAATAAGAGAAAAGCTAGGAATGAGAACATCTAGAATATCTTTAAATATGATATTTGCAGGAAATGCAGGTACTGGAAAGACAAATGCAGCAAGGATAACTTATGAATATTTAAATGCTTTAGGATTATTATCAAAGGGAGTATTTGTTGAGGTTAGCAAGGCAGATTTTATAACAGAAAATATTAATGAAACTGCTAAAAGAACAAATGATATAATAAGTTCAGCAATAGGAGGAGTACTATTTATCGACGAAGCATATGCTTTGTGTGAAAGCGAAGATGATAAGGTTGGAAAGGAAATAGTAGATGCTTTATTAAAAGGAATTGAGGATAATAGAAATAATTTAACAGTTATATTGGCTGGATATGAAAAAGATATGGAAGAATTTTTAAGCTTTAATCAAGGACTTAAATCTAGATTCCCTAATACAATTCATTTTGAAGATTATAATCCAAAAGAAATGTATGAAATTGCAAAGCAAATTGCAAAAGCTAAGGGATATAGAATTGCAAAAAATGTTAAAAATGATTTGATAGATTTGTTTACAAGAAATCAACTTACAGGAAAAAATGATTTGGGGAATGCGAGGTTTGTAAGAAATATAATAGAAAATGCAATTATATATTCTTCAAGAAAATATTTAAATAGTAATAAAGGTGAAATAGATTTATTAGAAAGAGAAGATTTTAACTTTAAGGCTAGTGCTAAATTTGATTTAGAAGAAAAATTAAAAGATATAATAGGTTTAGAAGAAGTTAAAAATCTTTTAAGAAGTCAATATAAGCTTTTAATTGCTCAGGAAAAAAGAAAGTCTGTTGGAGTAAATACAAAAATAGATCAAAATTTAAATATGGTATTTGCAGGTAATCCTGGTACGGGAAAAACAAGCATAGCAAGGTTAGTTGCAGAGATGCTTAATAGCATGGGATTATTAAAAGTAGGTCAGTTGGTAGAAACAGATAGATCTAGTTTTGTTTCTAATGTGCAAGGAGAAACCTCTAAAAAGACAGAAGAAAAATTTAAAGAAGCTTTAGGTGGTGTACTATTTATAGATGAAGCTTATACTCTTGCTAATGATAGTTTAGGAAGAGAAGCTATAGAAACACTCCTTAAATTAATAGAAGATTATTCAAAAGAAGTAATAGTTATTTTAGCTGGATATGAGCAAGAAATGGAAGAATTCTTTGATGTAAATATAGGACTTAGATCAAGATTCCCATTGTGGACTAATTTTGAAGATTATAATCCAAATGAACTTTTAGAAATGTCTATAAGACTAGTTGAATCAAAAGGATTTAAGCTATCTAAGAATGGATATACAGCACTTAAAAAGAGTTTTGTTGATATATATGAAAATTCTGATGCTCAATCAGGAAATGGTAGAATGGTAAGAAATTATGTTGAAAATTTAATAAGAATTCAAAGCATAAGAATTGCAGAAGAAGATATAAGCGTTTATGAAATGAATTTAATAACTTCTAAGGATGTTGAAAAGCTTAATACTTCTCAATATGACAATGAATTTGATTTAGAAAAAAGATTAAAGGATTTAATTGGAAATGAAGAAGCCAAAGAATTTTTAAGAAATCAATATAAATTAATGAGAGTAAAGGAAAGACGAAAGAGATTAGGATTATCTACTGATATAAATAGATATATGAACATAATTTTTACTGGAGATATTGGAACGGGTAAAAAAACTGTGTTAAATATATTATCTGAAACATTATATAGTATGGGTGTTGTAAAAGCTAAAAGTATAGTAGAGCTCAATAAAGAAGAAATTATAGATAATATAAAAGATGGAATATCTTTTGAAGATATTTTAAATAAGCAAATTGGCAAAGTAGTTTATATAGATAGTGCGGAGTTCTTATTAGAAGATACATCAAATAGAATAATAAAGGACTTAATCAAATTTATAGACAAGAATAGTAATAGAATAGTTATAACTTTATCAGGGAAAAGTAAAGATATTAAAAGTCTTATGCAGTTAAATCCAGAATTAAATTATAGGTTTCCATCAATGTTAAACTTTAAAGATTATAACAAAGATGAATTATTTAATATGGCACTAAGCATTTTAGAAAATAAGAAATATGTTATAGATGATGAATCTAAAGAAACTTTAAACAAGACAATAATAGAATTAGATGATAATAGAAATTTAAGTTTAAGAAATGGCTTAATGATAAAACAATATTTAGATATTCTTATTAGAGAACAAAGTATTAGAATTTGCGATTCTAAAATAAATCCTAAAGAAATGAATACAATAATCTCAAGTGATATTACTAAGAGTAAGAATCAATTTTTATTAAAGAATATTTTTGATTGATGGTTTTAAATATAAGCGTAGAAGATATATATGAAAATAGAAAAGTAATAGGGGCAATAGAATATTTATATATTTTATTTATCCATTGTTTGTAGTTACTATTAATTTCTTTATAGTAACTACATATATTTGAAATTTAGAATTTGGGTTAATAGATATAGTAGTTAGTTTTGTATGAAAACAAAACTAACTACTTTTTTAATAAAATATTATGAACTTATTTATATAAATAAATTGGAATAGTGTGAAGGTACTAGTATCTAAATTAATTATCAATCTAATAAAATAATTTATTAGATATTTAAAGGCTTGATATTATCTACATCTATATTAATACATTCATTTACTTCTAAAATTATATGGCTACCTGAATAAGGTTTGCCATTTACTAATATTATAACTTTATCTACGCCATAATTATATCCATAAGTTAATGCTAATGATTTTAAAGCAGTGGCTTCACTTCCAGAACCAAGATTACTTAATAAATTATAATAAGATTTTGACAAGTCAACAGTTAGTGTATTATTTTCTCTAGCTAGCTTAGCCGAACGAATAGATAAGCTATCGCCAAAATTAAATAAATTTTTATCTGGAGGATTTTTTAGTTCATTTGATAATGCAGTTACTAAGGCACCATCTATAACTTCAATAGGTTTATCTTTATAATAAAATACATCGTCAACGCAATTGTAGTAATATATTCTTGAATTTATAGTCTTTTTTACAGCATTAGTTTCGCTATTATTACCAGTATTAGAATTATTGTAAGAATTTTTAGAATAAGGGATAGCAGAGCTATAATCTACATTAAAATAACCATTAGGAAGATCACCTTTTAAAGAAGTATATAGCTTATCTCCAAAATAAATGGCAACTTTATCAACATTTAAATTATAAGCATAGGTGGATATTAATGAAGATAATAATCCGCTTTCAGTTGAAGATCCAAGAGTCATTTTATCAACATACGAAGAAGAAAATACTACAGTTAGAAGTTTTTTATTTTCATCTAATTTAGCAGAAGTGATTTCTACTTCGTTAGTTAAATTTAAAAAATTGTTGTTAGGGGAATAGTTTTGAAGCTCTTTGGTTAAAGCTTTTACTATAGCTTTGTCTGATATTTGAATTTCTTTATCTATATAATAAAGTTTCAATTTTGAAGAATCGAAATAAAATAAACGAACTTTAGTATTAGTAATTGATTTATTTTCATTAGAGTTATTATTTGATGGTTTATCATCAGATGGATTATCCTTATCATCATTTGGATTTTTTTCTTCATCAACAATATTTTTTGAAGGAGTAGATACTGGCTCATCTTTACTTTTATTACATCCAATTAAAATAAGTGAAAATACTAATGAAAATATTAATAGAAATAATCTTTTTTTCATAGAATCACTTCCTAAATTTAATATCAATATAGTGTATTATTATACATAAGTATTATTGACAAAAATATAAAATTAATAAAAGTTTAATTTATTGTATAAATATTTGAAATATAATATAAATTAAAATAGTAAGGGACTATTATATTAATGGAAGGAGAAACAATGAAGAAATTTTTAAAAGTTTTAGGGATAATAATTTTAGTAGTAGTTTTAGTAGGTGGAATTTTTCTATATTCTATAAGAGATAGAATATCTTTATATACAAGTGTATTAAAGAAATATAGTGAGTTTGTAGAAAATGAAAAAAGTTTAACAGAAAATTTGTCGTTAAAATCTATAGATTCTATTGATTATGATGATATTATATATAAAAACACTAATGGAGTTCCATTAACCCTTGATATTTATGGACCAAAGAAAAGTGTTAAGGGTGGTTCACCAGTAATATTATATGTACATGGTGGAAGCTGGGTGTATGGAAATAATGAAATACCAGAAGCAATATCACCACTTTTAGATGAATTTAGAGAAGAAGGCTTTACAATAATAAGTACTAGCTATGAGCTTATGAAAGGTGAGGAAAATTTCAGTAAACAAATTAGTGATGTAAAAGATACAATAAGATGGATACATAAGAATAAAGATGATTATGGATTTAATGCTGATAGGATAGGTGTTATAGGTGCATCATCTGGAGCACACTTAGCATTAATGGCTGCATATAGTAGCGAAGATGAATTTGTTGATTCACAGGAACTACAAGGTTATCCATCAAATATAAAGTATTTAATAGATTTTTTTGGACCAACAGATTTAACAACTTTAGATACTAGCAATGTTCAATGGGATTTAGAACAAATAATAAATTCAGTAGGAGAACAAAAGGAAGATATTTTAAAACTTTATAGTCCAGTGAATTATGTAGATAAAAATGAGCCAAATACGTTAATAGTTCATAGTAAACAAGATAATACAGTACCTTATAAAAATGCAGAAATATTATATAATGAGCTTAAAGAAAAAGGAAATAAAACAGAACTTATAACATTAGAAGGAGCTAGCCATGATTTTTCACAAATAAATATAGATGAAATTGTATCAGTTGGCATAAAAATGTTAGAATTTATTGCAAAAAATATGTAGACTACATTATAAATGAATATTAAATAATTTTTAGCAAACTCTATTTATATAATAGTTAAACTAATTATATAAAGGAGAATATTTATGAAAGTAATTGTAATAGGATGCACTCATGCTGGTACATCAGCTGTTGTAAATTTAAAAGAATTATATCCAGATTCAGAAGTAGTAGTATTTGAAAAAAATGATAATATTTCATTTTTATCATGTGGAATAGCTTTAAGTGTTGGAGGAGTAGTTACAGAGCCAGAAAAGCTTTTTTATAATTCTCCTGAAAACTTATCTTGCAGTGGAATAGTTGCAAAAATGAAGCATGAAGTGTTAGATATAGATTTTGATAATAAAAGGATTAAAGTTAAGAATTTAGTAAGTTCAGAAGAATTTGAAGATAATTATGATAAACTTATTTTAACTTTAGGTTCTTGGCCGATAGTTCCAAATTTAGAAGGACTAGATCTTGAAAATATATTATTATGTAAAAATTATAATCATGCTAAGATAATTGATGAAAAGAAAGATTCAGCAAAAAATGTTGTTATAATTGGAGCTGGATATATAGGTGTGGAGTTAGCTGAGTCATTTGAAATGTTAGGAAAAAAAGTAACATTGATTGATGCAGAAGATAGAATTATGTCTAAGTATTTAGATAAGGAATTTTCTGATATTGCAGAAAAAGAGTTTACTAATAGAGGAATTAAATTAGTTCTAGGAGAAAAAGTAGTAAAGTTTAGCGGCGATAATGGAAAAGTTCAAAAGGTAGTTACTGATAAAGGAGAATACGAAGGTGACTTAGTAGTACTTTGCATAGGATTTGCTCCAAGCACAAAATTAGTAAAAGGAAAATTAGAAACTTTAAAAAATGGTGCAATAATAATAGATGATTATATGAGAACTAGTAGGGAAGATGTTTTTGCAGCAGGAGATTGTTGTATGGTAAGATATAATCCAGCAAAAGATAGTAGATATATTCCTCTTGCAACAAATGCAGTTAGAATGGGAATGTTAATTGCTAGAAATATAAAAGAGCCAAAATTAAGGTATATGGGAACACAAGGAACATCAGGAATAAAGATTTATGATGTGTGTATTGCATCTACAGGGTTAACAGAAGAAGGAGCAAAACTTACTACAAATTTTGAAGTAGAAAGTGTAACAATAAATGAAAAAAATAGACCTGAATTTATGCCTACGTTTGAAGATGTTATGTTAAAATTAGTTTATGAAAAAACTACAAAAAGAATTGTTGGGGGACAAATTGCTTCCAAAGTAGATATGACTGAATTTATGAATACTCTTTCAGTTGTAGTTCAAAATGAAATGACTGTTGAAGAACTTGCAATGACAGATTTCTTCTTCCAACCACATTTTAATAAACCTTGGAGTATTTTAAACTCTGTAGCATTAAAAGCATTAAAATAAAGGTTGAAAATAGAGTTTATAAAATTATAGCTTATCAAAATGATAAAAATAAAAAAATAGCACTAAAAAGCTTATAAAATACTGGATTTAACCAAAGTGATAAAGGATTATCAAAATGATAATCCTTTATTTTTTTAATAAAATAGTCTTTAAAAAGATCTTAAAATCATAAAAATATTAAGAAATCATATTAATAATTAAAGAAAAAGTTGGCATGGGTTTTGCTTAAAATATAAATGATGATTTTAATAATAATATTAAAAATTTAATATATTAAAACTATAAGGGGGAAAAGAATATGGATTTTACGAATATTAAATCACAAGCAGAGGGATATAAAGTTCAAATGACTAAATTTTTAAGAGATTTAGTAGCTATTCCTGGAGAAAGCTGTGAAGAAAAAGGTGTTGTTAACCGTATAGCAGAGGAAATGAGATTATTAGGTTTTAATAAAGTTGAAATAGACCCACAAGGTAATGTGCTAGGATATATGGGAACTGGTGAGACATTAATAGGATTTGATGCACATATTGATACTGTTGGTATAGGAAATAGAGCAAACTGGAACTTTGATCCATATGAAGGATATGAAAGTGAAACTGAAATAGGTGGACGTGGTACTTCAGATCAATTAGGTGGAATAGTTTCAGCTGTTTATGGTGCAAAAATAATGAAAGATTTAAATCTTTTAAGTGAAAAATATACAGCTTTAGTTGTAGGTTCAGTTCAAGAAGAAGACTGTGATGGACTTTGCTGGGAATATATAATTAAAGAAGATAATATAAGACCAGAATTTGTAGTTTCTACAGAGCCAACAGATGGAGGAATCTATAGAGGACAAAGAGGTCGTATGGAAATTCGTGTTGATGTTCAAGGAGTTTCATGCCATGGTTCAGCTCCAGAAAGAGGAGATAATGCAATTTATAAAATGGCTGAAATATTAATGAATATTCGTGACCTTAATGAAAATGATGCAGCTGATGATAAAGAAATCAAAGGATTAGTAAAAATGTTAGATGAAAAATATAATAAGGAATGGAAAGAAGCTAATTTCTTAGGAAGAGGTACAGTTACAACTTCTCAAATATTCTATACTTCTCCAAGTCGTTGTGCCGTTGCTGATTCATGCTCAGTATCTTTAGATCGTCGTATGACTGCAGGTGAAACTTGGGAAAGCTGTTTAGAAGAAATCCGTAATCTTCCAGCTGTTAAGAAGTACAATGCAGCAGTAAGTATGTATAACTATGATAGACCAAGCTATACTGGATTAGTATATCCAATTGAATGCTACTTCCCAACTTGGGTAATTCCAGATGATCATATTGTAACAAAAGCAATGGAAGAATCATACAAAGGACTTTATGGAACAACAAGAAGTGGTGCTGCTGTAACTGAAGAAATGAGAAAAGCTCGTCCACTTACTGACAAATGGACATTCTCAACAAATGGAGTATCAATAATGGGACGTAATGGAATTCCTGTAATAGGATTTGGACCAGGTGCAGAAGCAGAAGCACATGCTCCAAATGAAAAGACTTGGAAAGAAGATTTAGTTAAGTGTGCTGCTGTATATGCTGCATTACCAACAATTTATTGTGCTAATAAAGAAAAATAATAAATTAATATTTGAATAAATAAAAATCAAAATAATGAAGGGTAGGAATTTTAAAATGGCTTTAATGGACAAGTATATTAATGAACTTAATCAATTAGATTTTTCAAAAATGTATAATGATGACTTTATGGAGACTTGGAAAAAAAGTGACGATGAATTAAAAGCTGTCTTTACAGTTGCAGAAGCTTTAAGAGATTTAAGAAAAAATAATATTTCTACAAAAATATTTGATAGTGGACTTGGAATTTCTTTATTTAGAGATAATTCAACTCGTACAAGATTTAGCTTTGCATCAGCTTGTAATCTTTTAGGATTAGAAGTACAAGATTTAGATGAAGGAAAATCACAAGTAGCACATGGAGAAACTGTTAGAGAAACAGCTAATATGGTTTCATTTATGGCTGACGTTATAGGGATAAGAGATGATATGTATATAGGTAAAGGAAATACTTATATGAGAGAAGTATCAAAGGCTGTAAGAGAAGGATATGAAGAAGGAACATTAGAACAAATTCCAACTTTAGTAGACTTACAATGTGATATTGATCATCCAACACAAGCTATGGCAGATGCTCTTCATTTAATTAATGAATTTGGTGGAATAGAAAACCTAAAAGGTAAAAAAGTAGCTATGACTTGGGCATATTCACCATCCTATGGAAAGCCATTATCAGTTCCTCAAGGTATTATTGGACTATTAACAAGATTTGGAATGGACGTTGTTTTAGCTCATCCAGAAGGATATGAAGTAATGCCAGAAGTTGAAGAAATTGCTAAAGAAAATGCTAATATTTCAGGTGGATCATTTACAAAAACTAATTCAATGGAAGAAGCATTTAAAGATGCTGATATCGTATATCCAAAGAGCTGGGCTCCATTTGTTGCTATGGAAAAGAGAACAGATTTATATGGAAATGGAGATTTTGATGGAATAAAGGAATTAGAAAAGGAATTATTAGCACAAAATGCTGAACATAAAGATTGGCAATGTACTGAAGAGTTAATGAAGACAACTAAGGATGGAAAGGCATTATATTTACATTGCTTACCAGCGGATATTACAGGAGTTAGTTGTGAAACTGGAGAAGTTGATGCTTCAGTATTTGATAGATATAGAAAACCTCTATATAAAGAAGCTAGTTATAAGCCATATGTTATAGCAGCTATGATTTTCTTAAGTAAGGTTAAAAATCCACAAGAAGTTTTAGATAAATTAGAGTCAGCTAAGAAAGAACGTCAATTTAAATAAGCTTAACACTATAAATAGGCTTTTATCCTAGAATAGAAAAAGATGGATAAAAGCCTCTAAAATATTTAGAAAAACTCAAAATTTAAATCATAAATTCTAAGGGAGTATATAGGGAGAGAAATTATGAAAAAGAAAATTGTAATAGCATTAGGTGGGAATGCATTAGGAAATAATTTAGAAGAGCAAATGGGTGCAGTTAAGTCAACTGCAAAGGCTATAGTAGATTTAATTGAAGAAGGACATGATGTCGTTATATCTCATGGAAATGGACCTCAAGTTGGTATGATAAACCTTGCTATGGATGCATTAACTAAGTCAAATCACAAATATTCATCTATTCCAATGTCTGTATGTGTTGCAATGAGTCAAGGATATGTAGGGTATGATTTGCAAAATGCACTTAGAGAAGAGCTATTAAGTAGAAATATAGATAAATCAGTAGCAACAATTATTACTCAAGTTGAAGTAGATAAGAATGATAAAGCATTTGATAATCCAACTAAACCTATTGGAAGTTTTATGACTAAAGAAGAGGCAGATATGTTAATTGCAAAAGGTGAAAGTGTAGTAGAAGATGCAGGAAGAGGATATAGAAGAGTAGTTGCATCTCCAAGGCCAAAGAGTATTATAGAAATTAATACAATTAGAAGTTTAGTAGATGCTGGACAAGTTGTTATAGCCTGTGGTGGCGGTGGAATTCCAGTAATTAAAGAAGGAAATCACTTAAAAGGAGCTAGTGCAGTTATAGATAAAGATTTTGCTAGTTCTACATTAGCAAAAGAGTTAGATGCTGATTTTCTAATTATATTAACAGCTGTAGAAAAGGCTGCTATAAACTATGGTAAGGAAAATGAAAAATGGTTAGATAATGTTACAGTTGAAGAAATGAAAAAATATGTTGAAGAAGGGCATTTTGCTCCAGGATCAATGAAACCAAAGGTAGAAGCTGGAATAGAGTTTGCAGAGTCAAAAGAAGGAAGACATGCTCTTATAACATTATTAGAAAAAGCTAAAGAAGGAATTCAAGGAAAGACTGGAACAAGGATTATTAGATAATTAGGAGGTTTAATAATGGGGGAAAATATACTGTGGAAAGAAAATACCATGCCAAAAAGTAAAAAAGATGGTGATTTGGATTTTTTAAGTATGGATGAAATAAATAAAGCTAGAAACTTTCATAAGAGTTTTCCAGAATATAGTGTTACACCATTAAGTAACTTAGAAAATTTAAGTGAAAGATTAGGACTTGGAGGAATTTATTTAAAAGATGAATCATATAGATTTGGTTTAAATGCTTTTAAAGTTCTAGGTGGATCTTATTCAATGGGAAAATACTTAGCACAAAGGTTAAGTATGGATATATCAGAATTGCCATATGAAAAATTAACTTCAGATGAAGTTAGAGAAAAACTTGGTGATATTACTTTTGTTACTGCAACAGATGGAAATCATGGAAGAGGGGTTGCATGGACAGCTAATAGATTAAAACAAAAGTCAGTAGTTTATATGCCAAAGGGATCGTCCTTAATAAGGCTTGAAAATATCAGAAAAGAAGGAGCAGAGGCTTCAATCACAGATATGAATTATGATGATGCTGTAAGACTTGCAGCTAAATATGCAGAAGATCATAATGGAGTAGTAGTTCAAGATACTGCTTGGGAAGGATATGAAGAAATTCCAGCATGGATAATGCAAGGATATGGAACCATGGGACTTGAAGCATTAGAGCAATTAAGAAATGATTATAAAGTAGAAAGACCAACGCATATATTCTTACAAGCAGGGGTTGGTTCACTAGCTGGTGGAATACAAGGATTTTTTGCTTCTGTATTTGGTGAAGATTGCCCAACTACCATTGTAGTTGAAGCTAAAGAAGCAGCATGCTACTATGAATCAGCTATGGCGAATGATGGAAAACCAAGAGCTGTTGGTGGAGATATGCCAACAATAATGGCTGGACTTGCATGTGGTGAAGTTAATATAACAGGATTTGAAGTTTTAAAGAATCATTCTAAAGTTTTTGTATCAGCTCCAAATTATGTTGCAGCAAATGGAATGAGAGTTTTAGGAAACCCACTTAATGGAGATAAGAAAGTTGTTTCTGGAGAATCAGGGGCAGTTACTTTAGGGTTAGTTTATGAATTAATGACTAATCCAAAATACAAGGATTTAAAAGAAAGTATTGGACTAAATGAAAATTCAAGAGTTCTTTTATTTAGTACAGAAGGAGATACTGATCCAGATAAGTATAGAGAAATTGTTTGGGAAGGAAGCTATAATAGATAATTGACAGTTGATAGTGCATAATTGATAATTAAGCATCTTTTTAGGAATTTTAGGTCTAGAAATTTAGATAGTATAAATGTGTAAAAAGGGTCTGTATCAAAATAAATTTTGATATTAGCCGATAAAAAGGGAAGTTCTGATTAGATTCGAACTTCCCTTTTTGCGTATATATAAATAACAGAAAAAATTTAGATTTAAGTTCAAAAACGCCTTTAAGCAAGTAAAATCAATGGTTTGAAAGGGGCTCGCAAAACGCGAGCCCCTTTATAAAAATAAGAAATCAACTTTTCTAATGCAATAAAGATTACTTAAAATTAAATAAATTTTATATTAAATAGATTTCTGAGACTGCATCTATTTTATTTAAAACTATTTAAATAAAATATTAATAATAAAAATAGGAAAATACTTGAAATTGATTCCATTAGTATATATACTGTATATATAGATATAAACAGTATATATACTGTTATTTATAAGGAGGAACTTTTATGACTGCTTTAATGGAGATAGAAAACTTAGAGAAGAATATAGGAAATTTACATTTAAGAGGAGTTAATTTTAAAATAGAGCCTGGTTATATAGTTGGATTAGTAGGTGTAAATGGTTCAGGTAAAACAACACTTATTAATACAATATTAAATTTATATAAGAAGGATAGTGGAAGTGTAAAAATTAATGGCATTTCTATGGATGCTAATGAAAAAGATGCAAAAGATCAAATTGGTTTTGTTCTTGATGAAAATATGTTTGAGGATACTATAAGTGTAATAAGTAATGGAAAAATTTATGGAAGTCTTTATAGTAAGTTTGATGAAAATTTATTCCGTAAATTTTGTCAGCGTTTTGAAGTACCTCTTAAGAAGAAAGTAGGTAAGTTATCTGCAGGTTTAAAGGTTAGATTCCAGTTAGCCTTTGCTTTATCTCATGATGCAAAACTATTTATAATGGATGAACCAGCAGCAGGGTTAAACCCTCTATTTAGAAAAGAGCTTATAAATTGTATGCAGGAAATTGTAGAAGATGGAACTAGAAGTGTGTTATTTTCCACTCATATTACAGAAGATCTTGATCAAGTTGGAGATTATATAGCTTTACTTCATGATGGGGAAATATTTTTCTATTTAAGTAAAGAGGAGCTTCAGGAGAAGTATTTAATTATTAAAGGTAGTAAAGAGCAAATTCAAAATCTTAAGGTCTCTAATATTATTTATCGAGAATATGGAGAATATCATAATTGTGCTTTTATTGAAAAGGTAGAAGGAGAAGATTATATAGATATGGAAGTTAAAGTTCCAGCAATAGAAGAGGTAATGTATTATTTAGACAAAGGAGGGTACTCTAAATGCTAAAAATTATTATTAGTGATTTATTAGTAAACTTAAAAAGGTCTTGGGTAAGTGTAGTACTCAATATAATTTTATTTATTTTAATAACTATTTATATATCATCTTTTGTATTGGCTACAAATATACCAGCGGATATTCCTAGAACAAAAGAAGCTGTAAGTAAATTATTATTGGAAGAGCATATGATAAGGCTTATTTTCCCTGTTATATATAGTATGGCATTTATTACAATGTTTGATATAACAAAAAAAATTCCATTAAGGCTTAGTAAAGCAATGTTTGTATGTGCAGCAGGTGAAAAGGAAAAAATGAAATATATGTACTTACAGTTATATATAAAGATTATTTTTGGATTTATGTTTATTTTTATAGCAAGTTATAGTTATATAGGTAAAATATTTCTTAATAAAGGTATAATATTAAATTTAATAGAGCTTATTTTATGGTTTTTTATTATATTAGATATTAATTTAAAAATAGGTATAGGTGAACAAGGATTAAAAAAGAAAGATAAAGAAGGATATATAATATATTCTAAAGAGGAAGAAATAGTTAATTATTATTGGATTTGTTTATTAATGCTGGAGGCTATAGTTTTTTATTCATTGTCTATTATTAATGTGCAATTGAATTTTTTAGGGGGAATAGGCTGGATTATAGCTCTTATAGTAAATGCATACATTGCTTACCATTGTATAAATCCAATTTTAAAGAAATCTCTTTCATATGAAGATGTTTATAGGCAAATACCAGATACGAAAGAAGGTTAATAATGAATATTATTTTAGATACAGATAGTAATATTTCAATTTATGAGCAAATAGTTAAATCTATAAAAAATTCAATCATACAAGAATCTATAATGCCAGGAGATTTATTACCATCCATTAGATCTCTTGCTAGAGATCTACAAATAAGTGTAATCACAACAAAACGTGCATATGAGGAACTCGAAAAGGAAGGGTTAATTTATTCAGTTCAAGGTAAGGGGTTTTACGTAAAAGAGCCAAATCGTCAAAAGCTTCGAGAGGAGCAGCTTAAAGATTTTGAAAATAATTTTGAAAGTTTAATTAGTGAGGGTAAAAAATTAGAACTTACACTTGAAGATATGAAAGATATTTTAAAGACTTTATATGAAGGGAGATAGCCTTTATGACAAATATTATACAATGTGAAAATATAGTAAAAAAATATAAAGATTTTTCACTTAAATCAGTTTCATTAACAATTAAACCAGGATATCTTACAGGGCTTATTGGAATAAATGGCGCAGGTAAAACTACACTTATTAATATTATATCTGGATTAGATACTGACTTTGAAGGGAAAGTAAATATAAATGGAATTGATATACAAAAGAATACTTCTGAAGCAAAGCAAGAAATTGGTCTAATTTCTGAAAAACTTTCATTTTTTATGGATAAGACAGCATATGAAAATGGAGTACTTCTTGGAGAATATTTTAATAATTGGAGTATGGAAGATTATTATATATGGCTAGATAAAATGAATATTCCTAAGGGGCAACAATTATATCAATTTTCTAAAGGAATGAAAATGAAATTTCAAGTATGTTTTGCTATGGCACATAGTCCAAAATTTCTTCTTTTAGATGAACCAACAGCTGGATTTGATCCTGTTTTTAGAAAAGATTTTTTAAATATGCTACAAGATATATTAAATAAAGATATTGGAATTCTTATGGCAACTCATATAACTAGCGATCTTGATAAGATTGCAGATTATATTATCTTACTTGATAATGGTGAAATTAAAATAAATGATACTAAAGAAGCTCTTGAAGATAATTTTAAAAGAAAGCAATTAGAAGATTCCTTAAATAAAAAATTTCACATAAGTGATTTACTTTAAAAATAAGGAGGTATAGCAAAATGAGCTATTTAGAAAATGAAAAAGAAAGAATAAAGTATCATTATCAAAAATTAGTGCTTGGAGTATTATTATTTTTCTACTTTGTAGTAATTCAATCAGATGTTTCTTCTCATAAAGTTATATGGGGGAAGGGGTTGGATCCTAAACCTATTTCTTTTATAAATCCTATATTAGTTTTTGGAGTGATTATATTGATACTATATCTTAATAATCATTTATTTTGGATAAAGGAGCAAGGAAAACGAGTTTTTATATTAAGGAAATATGATACTATACCTCTTAGTAAAAAGGAAATGTATAGTTCAAAATTAAAAATAATAATTAATAATTTACTAACTTTTTTGTTAGGGGATATCATAATTTATGCAGGAACTATGATGTTTAATTCTTATTTAGAAATTGATATTTGGATGAATGTTATGGAAATATTACAAGTGCTATCAGCTTCAGCAATTTTAATAGGGTTTCTTTTAATAATAAATCTTATTCAGGATAATAAAACGAAAAAAGAAGCTTAAGTAAAGAGTAGTAGATACTATTCCCAATAAAGTATGTTAGATTAAAAACTTCTTTATTTAACATACTTTATTGGGAATGTTTTAATTAAGTTTACTTAAAGATGGCTATAATCATATATATAATAATTTTACTAAGTTCATATTTAGTTCATAAAACTAAAATATTATTTAAACTACAGTAGTAAAATTTATTGCAGGAGGAAAAGTATGTTATCGCTAAAAAATATAAAAAAATCATATGTAACAGGCGAATTTAAACAAGTTGCTTTAGGTGGGGTAAGCTTAAACTTTAGACAAAATGAATTTGTAGCAATACTTGGACCGAGTGGTTCAGGAAAAACTACTTGCCTAAATATTATTGGAGGATTAGATAAATATGATAGTGGAGACTTAATTATAAATGGGAAATCCACTAGAGAATTTAAGGATTCAGATTGGGATGCTTATCGTAATAATAGTATAGGATTTATTTTTCAAAGTTATAATTTAATAAGCCATTTAAGTATTTTAGACAATGTAGAAATGGGAATGACATTAAGTGGAGTTTCATCTGCTGAAAAACATAAAAAAGCTTTAGAATCTTTAGAAAGAGTTGGACTTAAAGACCACGTTCACAAAAGACCTAATCAGCTTTCAGGTGGACAAATGCAAAGAGTTGCTATTGCAAGAGCGCTTGCAAATGATCCAGATATAATACTAGCAGATGAACCAACAGGAGCTCTTGATACTAAGACTAGTATTCAAATAATGGATCTTATAAAAGATATAGCAAAAGATAAGCTAGTTATAATGGTAACTCACAATCCAGAACTAGCTAAAGAATATGCAGATAGAATAGTTGAATTTAGAGATGGTAATGTTATTTCAGATACTAATCCATTAGAAGAGGAAAAAAGTAATAATTCTTATAGCCTTAAAAAGACAAGTATGAGTTTCTTTACAGCATTAAAGTTATCAGGAATGAATATAAGAACTAAAAAATGGAGAACTTTCTTAACAGCATTTGCATCAAGTATAGGTATTATAGGAATAGCATTAATTTTATCACTTTCAAATGGATTTGATAAGCAAATAGATATTTTTGAATCAGATACCTTATCAGGATTTCCAATTATGATAACTCAAAAAGCTGCTGAAGTTGATATAAATAGTATGATGGAACATAGCAAAGAAATGAGAAAAGAGATGTCTGGAGATGGTGAGGAAGATGGAAAGTATCCAGAAACAGATGTTATTTATCCATATAACACTAAAGAAAATACATTTATGCACAATAATAAGCTAACAGAAGAATATGTAGACTATGTTGAAAAAATAGATAGCAATTTACTTTCAGGAGTATCATATACTCGCTTAGTCAACATGAATCTTTTAAAAAGTGATGGTAATGTTGCAACTCCAGTAAGTGTTTCAGATTTAAATTTATCATCTTATCCAATAAAGCTAGATAATAGTACAGAAGGATATTTAGAGACATCATATGACTTACTTTCAGGTGAATATCCAAAAGAAATGACAGATTTAGTTTTAGTTGTAGATGAATATAACAAAATAGATACAGCAATTTTAGATGCACTTGGAATTGATAGCAATAAAGAAGAAATTAACTTTAATGATATTATAGGTCATGAATTAAGAGCTATATTAAATAATGATTACTATACTAAGGTTGGAAATTACTTTACACTAGCAGGAAATCCTAGTGACATGAGTGAAATATATAATAATGAAAGAGCAATTCCACTTAAGATAACTGGAATCTTAAGATTAAAGAAAGATGTGACTATTCCTGTTTTATCCTCAGGTCTTGCTTATTCAGATGAATTAAGTAAGCACTTTATAGAAGATGCTAAAAATTCAGAAGTAGCAAAAGCTCAGCAAGCAGTTGATTATAATGTATTCACAGGAGAAAGATTTGATAAAGTAAGTGATAGACCAGATAGCAATAATCAAAATACTAAGGAAAATATACTTTCTTCAATAGGGGCAGTTGGTACTCCATATATGATTACTTTATATCCAAAAGATTTTACAACAAAAGAAGCTGTAACTGACTATTTAGATGATTGGAATGAAGGGAAAGAAAAAGAAGATGTTGTTATATACAATGATATGGCAAGTACATTTGTAAGTTTATCAGGTGGAATAATGGATGCTATAACAATGGTTTTAATAGCATTTGCTGCAATATCTTTAGTAGTTTCATTAATAATGGTTGGAATAATAACTTATATTTCAGTTCTTGAAAGAACAAAGGAAATAGGAGTATTGAGAGCTTTAGGAGCTAGAAAAAAAGATATAACTCGCGTGTTTAATGCAGAAACATTTATTGTTGGAAGTTGTTCTGGTATTCTAGGAATAATAATTGCTTGGCTATTAACATTCCCAACAAATAATATATTATATAAGATAACAGATTTAAAGGGTGTAGCAGTTTTAGATCCAGTTCACGCTATTATATTAATAGTTATAAGTGTATGTTTAACTATGCTAGGGGGATCTATACCAGCTAAAATGGCATCTAAGAAAGATCCAGTTGAAGCTTTAAGAACAGAATAATTTTAAAAGTAATAGGCAAATATCTATTAAGGTATTTGCCTATGTTTTTAACTATACTATAATATTTAGTTAAGAGATAGTTTTTTAGTTAAGAGGTAAATTTTGAGGAGAATATAATGATAAACATATTAATTGTTGAAGATGACAAAAGCTTAAGAAGATTAATGGAAGTATTTTTAAAGCAAAATGGATATGAAATATATTTAGCAGCGGATGGAGAAAAAGCTATTGAAATATTTGAAGATAAGCATATTGATTTAGTAATTTGTGATATTATGATGCCAAAGATAAATGGATATGAATTAGTAAAAGATTTACGTAATTCAAATTATGAACTCCCAATTTTAATGGTTACAGCCAAAGAAACTATAGAAGATAAGAAAAAAGGATTTTTAGTTGGGGCAGACGATTATATGGTAAAACCAATTGATTTAGATGAAATGCTTCTTAGAATAAATGCACTTTTAAGAAGATCAAGAATATCCAATGAACATAAGTTAGTAATTGGTGATGTAGTTTTGGATTACGATGCGTTAACAATAAAAAAAGGATCAAAGGTAGTAGAACTAGCTAAAAAAGAGTTTTATTTATTATTTAAATTACTTAGCTATCCTAAACAAATTTTCACTAGAAATCAACTTATGGAGGCAATTTGGGGTATAGATATTGAAAGTGACGAAAGAACAGTAGATGTCCACATTAAGAGAATAAGAGAAAAGCTTAGTGATTTTAATGAGTTTAGAATTGTAACTGTGAGAGGGCTTGGTTATAAGGCGGAAAGAAATATATGAATAAGATATATAATTATTTTAGACATACTTTACAAGGAAAAATAATAGTATATTTTTTTACAACAATTCTTTTAAGTAATATAGTTACATTTTTTATCGTATCTCCAATAGTAAATAGTAAAATTTCAAAACATAGTCAATACTTAATTCCTATTATGAAAGAGTTTCATGGATTGAAGTTTATAATTTTAGTGATAAGCTTTATAGTTTGTTTAACATTGTTATGCTTTATTTCTAGAATAGTAGTTAAGCAAATACAAAAATTGACTAAGGCAACTAATGAAGTTGCAGAAGGAAATTTTGATATTAAATTAGAAACAAAAGAAAAAGATGAAATAGCTCAATTGATTTTTCATTTTAATGATATGACAAAGAAACTAAAAAATACAGCTTATATACAAAAGGATTTTATAAATAATATTTCACATGAGTTAAAGACTCCCATTGCATCTATCCAGGGATTTGCTAAGATTCTCAAGAATAATAACTTAAATGATGATGAAAGAGAAGAATACCTAAATATTATAATTGAAGAATCCAAAAGACTTGAAAACTTATCAAGTAATATATTAAAAATATCTAAACTAGAAAATCAAGATGCTTTAGAAAATCAAAGTAAGTTTGCATTAGATGAAAATATAAGAAGAGCAATACTTTTATTGCAAAGCAAGTGGATTGAAAAGAATATTAAATTTAATTTAGATTTGGCAACCACTTATTATTATGGTGATGAAGAGCTATTTTTACAGGTTTGGAGCAATATTATAGAAAATGCAATTAAGTTTTCATATGAAAATGGAGAAATCAATATTAAAATAGAAAAAAGTCTTGATTTTATAAAAGTTTATATACAAGATGAAGGGATAGGTATGAATGAAGAGACAGTAAGTCATATATTTGATAAATTTTATCAAGAAGATAACTCTAGAAATGATTTGGGGTATGGATTAGGACTTACAATAGCTAAAAGAATAGTTGAAATTTCAAAAGGAAATATTATTGTAGAAAGTGAGTTAAATAAAGGAAGTACTTTTATTATAAATTTAAGTAGAGAATGATAGGCTTTGGCAAGCAATTATTTAATTTAAAGATTTAAATGTAAGTAGTATTTCAGACTGGAATACTACTTACATTTTTTTTGAATTGCTTTCGGTAATTTTTACATTAAGTATAAATATTTAATTGTGAGATATTCCTATTTATAAGAATATTAATTTCTGTTTTTATTTAAGTATGTTTTTAATGTATCAACTATTTTTGAGATATCTTCTTTAGTAACCCAATAATGAGTTACAAATCTCATTTGACCATTTTCAACATCATTTATTTTAATATTATTTTCTAAAAAGTAATTTACTAATGCTTTAGTATCTATATTAGAATTTTTAAAACTGAAAAATACCATATTTATTTTAACATTATCTAAATTAACACTAAGTTCAGGGATTTTATTTAATTCACTAGCTAAAAGCTTAGCATTTTCATGGTCATCTTCTAATCTTTTAGACATATCATTCAGTGCAACAATTCCTGCAGCTGCAAGGAAACCAGCTTGTCTTAGACCACCACCCATAAGCTTTCTCTTTTTTCTAGCTTTAGCTATAAAATCTTTGCTTCCAGCTAAAATTGAACCAACAGGGGCACATAGTCCTTTTGATAAGCAAAACATAACTGAATCACAATATTTAGTAATTTCTTTTACATCAACTCCAAGGGCTGTAGATGCATTAAATACTCTTGCTCCATCTAGATGAACAGGTAAATTGTATTTTTTTGCTGTATTAAATACATCCTCCATATTTTCAAGAGTTAACACATTACCACTTGAATGAGCATTTTCAATACAAATTAAAGATGTAGAAGGAAAGTGTATATCATCATCTTCAAAACGAATTCTTTTTTCTATATCGTGAGAATTTATAATACCATTTGGGGAATCTATAGTTCTTAGCTGTACACCAGCAATTACAGAGCTTGCCCCAACTTCATGAGCAACTATATGATTAGAATCAGCTATAATTACCTCACTACCTCTTTTACAATGAGTAAATAAAGCAAGTTGATTACCAAAAGTACCACTTGGAACAAAAAGGGCAGCTTCCTTACCAACTATTTCTGCAGCAAGAGCTTCAAGCTTTATAACAGTAGGATCATCTCCATAAACGTCATCACCTACTTCAGCATTAATCATAGCTTCTTTCATAAAATCTGGTTGCTTAGTTACTGTATCACTTCTTAAATCTATAAAATTTTTCAATCAAAACACCTCGTTTACATAAATTTATAACAATTATTAACACTATTATAATATAATAGAAGTAGATAATAAAACTAATTTATAAATAATATAGATATTATTTATTTTAAAGCAATAAAGGAGTTGTTGTTATGGGATCAGAAAAAAGAAGCCTAGAGAACATGAGAATATTTGGAGCTTTCGGATTAGTTTTAGGATTTATAGCTAATTTAGATTACTATTTTAAATACAAAGGAATTAAAATTCCATTTTTTAATAATATAGATATAAATTCTATAAGTATAATGATGATATTTTCTATAATAGCATTAGGAATTTTTTCTATAAGTAATATTAAGTTAAATGCAGAAGAGGATATACTTATAGAAGTTAAAAAGAAAACAATTATCTTAAAGATAGTATGTATTCTTTTTGTTGTCTATTCAATGATTATAGCCATATTATCTAAAGATCCAGCTTTAGTTAGAATAGAAATATTAGCTGAAATAATTTTAATATATATAATTGAAAGAAAGATAAAATTATTACAAATTACCGATAGGCAATTAAAATGGAAGAGGGATTATGAGTATCCAGGTAGTTATAATAAGGAAAGCAATATATTTTGGAGAATGAAATCTAAGTTTTCGCCCCATATTAAAGTTAAATGGAAAGATAGAATCAATAGGGTTAGGTGGATAAAGTTATTATTAATTATATTTTTATTATCAGGATATTTCGATAAAGAGTTTTATATATTTTTAATATTATTTATTCCAGATTTTATATATTTTTTTGAAGTTTTATTTGGATTGTATACTAAAACTAGTGGAATATGTACAGGAGTTGTAGAAACTACAAAAGGATCTACTAAAATACCGGTTTATAGAATCTATATTACTGATTATGAAAATGAATATGAAATATCATTTAGCGTTAGAGATTATTGCTATATTGCTGAGAGAGATGAAGTAGTTGTAGTTCATAGTATGATAACGAAGCGAGTTATAGAGGTTCAAGGAATAAGAATGGATATTTTATAAAATAATAAATTAGGCTATCATAAATTAATTATTAATAAATTTTTTATAATTAATTTATGATAGCCTTTTCATTTAAAGTTTGAAAATAGAAGTTACTTTAGATATATGTTATTATATTATTTATGTAATAAATACTTAAATGACGGAAAAGGATAGGTGAAGAAAATGAAAACTAATTATCATACACATAATTATAGATGTAACCATGCTATTGGAACAATAGAGGATTATGTAGAGGAAGCAATAAAGGAAGGTTATGATGAAATAGGAATATCAGACCATCTACCTCATCCAGGCAAAAATATAGATAATGGAAATAGAATGTCATATGAGGACTTAGATATTTATTTTAAGGAAATAGATGATGCTAAAGAGAAATATGGAGATAAGATATCAGTAAAAAAAGCAATAGAATGTGAGTATTTTGAAGATTATCATTGGTTATATGATGAATTTAAAGAAAAATATAAAGTTGACTATTTATTATTAGGAGTACATTTTTTCCCATATAAAGGTGAATGGCTTTATGTAGGTGGAGTTAAATTAACTCCAGAAATTTTGGAATGCTATATAGACTATGTAATAAAGTCTATGGAAAGTGGATATTTTGCTTACATAGCTCATCCAGATTTATTTGCAGTATCATATAGAAATTGGGATGAACACTCAATTAAAGCATCAAGAAGAATTTTAGAAGCAGCAGAAAGATTAAATATGCCTCTTGAAATCAACATAAATGGATTTAAAAGAGGGAAAGTTAAATATAACTTAGGTGAAAGATATTTTTATCCTGTAGAAGAGTTTTGGAATTTATCAAAAGAATATAATGTTAAAAGAATACTTGGTGTAGATGCACATGAACCTGAAGATTTAAGATTTAGATTTAGGGGAGAAGAATTTGCAAAAAAATTAAACTTAGAAATTATAGATAAAATATAAAATAAATTAAAAGTAACAAATGTTACCGAAAAATATTATGATTCTATGTTACACTATCATTATAAAATTAGTAATGGATATTGGAGGAAAAAATAGATGAGCTTATATTTAGGAAAAATTCACTATTGGTTATTTAATAAAATAGTTTGGTTTGAAGGACTTGAAGAAGAAATAATTGCTTTAGCAAAAAATGAAGGATTAGATATAGAAAATTTATCAAAAGAAATAAATAATAAATATGGAGAAAAGTTACCTAATCTTCCTCTTGAGCAAATGATTGATACATCAAATATTCACGGATGGTTACAAGACAAGATTCATTCTGCAGAAGGAAGACTTGCAACATGGACTGGTAAGCTTTTAGAAAAAGAAAACACAACTTCTAAGCTAGAAGGTTTATATATGAATCAAGGTATAAAGGCTGCAAAAGAAGCAAAAGAAGAAGGAAAGCCTGTAAGTAATGCTGTTGAAATATTCAATGCAGTAAATGATTATATATTAGATGGAATGCCTTGTGATAGAGTAAATGAAGTAATTTCACAAGATGAAAATAAAGTTGTTTGGAAGAGAAGAATTTGCGTTCATAAAGATATATGGGATGCCGCAAACGGAGATGTAAATTATTTTTATACTTTAAGAAACTTATGGATAAAAGCTTTTGTTAATGAAGTTAACAAAGATTTTAAATATAGTGTATGTGAAAATGATGAATTTTCAATAGAAAGAGTATAGGGGATGAGAAAATGAATGCAATAGAATTAATGATGGAAGAGCATAAAAATATAAAAGAAATGCTAAAAGTAGTTAGAAAAGCTTGTTTTTCTGTTTTAGAAGGTGGAGAAGTTAACTATGAAGATTTCTATAAGATGATACATTTTATAAGAAATTATGCAGATTCTCATCATCATAAAAAAGAGGAGATAATGCTATTTAATAGAATGGTTGATGAAATTGGTGAAACAGCAGAAAAGGTAGTTAAATACGGAATGTTGGTAGAGCATGATCTTGGTAGATTATATGTAACCAATTTAAATGAAGCATTAGAATCTTTAAAAAATGGAAATGCTGAAGCTAAATTAGACGTAATAGCAAATGCTGTTTCTTATACAAATCTTTTAGAAAGACATATTCATAAAGAAGATAATGTAATTTATAAGTTTGCACAAAGAGAATTAAAAGAAGAAACTATGGATGTAATTAATGAAGAATGTGTAAGCTTTGAAGATGAATATAATAGTGTTAAAGATGAAAATCTAGCTATACTTAAAAATTTAAAGGAAAAATATTGCATTTAGTAGTTAAGATAAATTAAAATTAATATGGTATTAAATTAAAAAATATTAAGGATAGGTGATATTATGATAACTAAGGACATGACTATTGGAGAAGTTATAAAGGTAAAGGAAAATGCACCACAAATTTTAATGGATTTTGGTATGGGATGCGTAGGTTGTCCATCAGCTCAAGCAGAAACAATAGAAGATGCAGCAAAGGTGCATGGATTAGATTTAGAATCATTACTTGAAGCATTAAATAAATAATATATATAAATTAAAAAGACACTGAACATATTAAGTTCAGTGTCTTTTTTTACTCTAAAAGTTCAAGAGACCTTTGATTATAAGCAATTTATATGTAAAAAAAAGTTATATTATAAGACCTTTTAATAGCACCACTTTTATATTTCAACATAACATGTATTATAAATAAATATTAAATTAATTTAGAGTATCGTAGTTTTAAGGAAAGGAGAGTTTATGTCCATTAACTTCAAAAAATTCGTGCCACGCCCAGGCCTTGTTAATAAACAAGGGCGTTTACCAGATCCATCGGAGTTAGTTTGCATAGAAGTACCTAAGGTATTTGATCAATGCTTAATAAAGAGATGTCTTGTGTACGGGGAAGGTCCAGATACAAATACGACAGATAGTGAATTAAGAAGTGATCCACTAATTGAACCTAAGAGATATATTTCTAGTAGGGATTTCAGTGTAACATTAACTTCAGTAGATAAAATACCTGTTAAAGGCAACCCTAATTTCAAAAAAATAATTCTTAATTACGTTATCTCTTTCTATTCTGATTATATTGATGACAATGGTGTAAATAGAAGTGAATTTTATGAAATCCATAGAACAGATATAATTGGTAAATTCTATTGTCCTGATTCTATAGTTCAAATTTCAGCAACTACTGAAGCAGAAGAATGTGAAGGTGAGGATAGTAATATTATAAAACTTGAAATGGTAGCAGAGGCACTAGATGGTCAAATAGTTGAAGATGAAGAAGGAAACGAAGTTCTAGATATAACTTTAGGTTACTATATAGTTGTAAAGTGTGAACTTATTGTACAATTATTAATTCCTGCTTATGATTATTGTCCAGTTCCTAGAGAAGCATGTGAAGAAGAACCTGAAGAAGATCCATGTGAAAGATTTGATAGAGCTCCAGTTCCTAAGTTCTATCCAGACCAAAATTTAGATCCATTATTCCCAGAAACTGATGAGCCAGAGAGATAAAGTAGTTAAAAAATTTCAGTTACTACAAAAGAAGTTTAAAAAAACAATGTTCACAAATATTATCAATAGAATAATTATTAATAGTAATATTATATTAATTAAGTATAATTTTTGTGATAAAAAATAATATAAGACTAAAAACTAACTGATACTAAATTAATAAAAGAAGATTTTATAAAAGATAGATATGAAAGGGAGGATTCAATTTATGAATTCAATGTCTAGAAGATATCAAGAACAATATAGAAGAGATTGTGAAAAAGATTATAGAAGAGATTGTGAAAAAGATTATAGAAAAGATCATGAAAAAGAAGAAGAAAAGTGCCCAACTATTATAAAATGTGGATGTCCTTCTTCTACTCCATTGCCAGTTCTTGCAGCAGTAGGACCTGCTACAGTAACACTTACATCACTTACTGTAGACACTTCTTGCATTTGTGATCCTATTATTAAGTTAGATTTTTCAAGTGTATTTACTACAATAGCTGCTATTACTATAGGCGGATTAAGTGTCCAAGTATTTAAGCAATGCAGAAATCAAATAACTCCAGTTCCAGTAGGACCAGTATATCCTGTACTTGGAGGATTAGCAGCTGTGGTACTTCCAGGAGCTATTTTCACTTCATTTTCTATTTGTGATAGTGACTCTTGTGATAATGATTGTTGCACTTATACAGCAGTTGCAACAATTGTTGGACCTCTTGCAGCTACAGTTGGAGCATCATTTACTAATTCAAATTTAATTGCAACTATAACTTGTAAATCAAATGCTTGTTCTAGAAAATGTCATAAAAAGTGTGATGAAAAATATTACTACTAATCTTATAAAAAGATAAATTAAGTAATATAGTTTTATATGAAGAATATAAGCTAAACGTATAAATTAATATAAGTCCCGGATTTGGATTTACCATACCGGGATTTATTTATATTAAATTTATTATGGGTAATATAAGGCTAATTAAATTGTTTTATTGATAGGTATTAATGGAAAGGATGTATAGAATTTATGGATTCAATATCAAAAGAGTCTCATGATGTATTTGCGAAAAATTATGGGGCTGATAATTATAGAGGGGAAGAAACTTGTCCAACTATTATAAAATGTAGTTGTCCTAGTTCTAGCACTCTTCCTATAGGCGCTTTGGTGGGAACTAGTTTTACACTTGCATCGCTTACTTTAGATACTTCTTGTTTATGTGATCCAATAGTTAAGTTGGAATTTGCAAGCAATATTGTTACTCCTATTGCTGCTATAGGAGCATTTTCTGTAAGAGTATTTAAGCAATGTAGGGGTCAGATGACCCCTGTGCCAATTGGACCTGAATGGATATTTTCGTTAGGTGGAATAGAAATAGGAGTAGCAGGAGCTAGTACTTTCTCATTTTTTATTTGTGATAATAATTTATGTAGTAATGACTGTTGTATTTATACAGTAGTTGCAACTGTTACTACAGTTATAGCTCTGGGAACTATAAATATCAATAATGCTACGCTTGGAGCTATAGCAACATGTAATTCGATAAACTGTAAAAAATGCTGTCGTAGAAATTGTCATTGTGATTGAGATTATTAATATAAGGCAATAGAAAGGAAGTACTAAATTCATGAGTTTGGTATCGAAAGGATCTGATGATCGATTTGAAATGAATCATGAGATAGATAGTTGTAAAGATAAAGAAACGTGTCCAACTATTATAAAATGTAGTTGTCTAAGTTCTATTACTCTCCCAATAGGAGCTTTAGTAGGAGATACTTTTACACTTGCAGCTCTTACTCTAGACACTTCTTGTTTATGCAATCCAATCATTAAGTTGGAATTTGCAAGTAATGTTGTTATTCCTGTTTCAGCTGCAGGAGCATTTTCTTTAAGGATATTTAAACAATGTAGAAATCAATTAGCTCCTATTCCTGTTGGGCCAGAATGGACATTTATATCAGCATTAATAGCAACAGATGCAAGAGTAGGTTCTAGTACTTTATCATTTTTTATTTGTGATGATAACTCATGCAGTGATGAATGCTGTGTTTATACGGTAGTTGCAACAGTTACTAGGGCTGTAATTCTTGGAAACATTAATATTAATAATTCTACACTTGGAGCAATAGCAACATGTCATTCAAATAAATGTAGGAAAAATTGTACTAAGTAATGAAGATATTATTATAAAATATGATTTAATATGTTTTGATTAGAGGATATAAGATAATTATATAAAGTTAAATAAGCTCCGGATATGGCTTTTCCATATCGGGCTTTATTTATATTTAAACCCTATGGGTTGATTATTGTAGTATTAATTATAAATTGTTTATATCAGTGTAATCTTATATTTATATTAGCAAGCACGAAATTTTCTTTATTTTAATATAATGAATAGTAAGTGACTTTATAATATATAAAGTATATCAACCTATATTATTAAAGAATGAAGAAGATAAATATAATTAAAAATCAAAATGTGTAAAAATATAGCACATTTATAAGGAGGGTAAAATGATTTATTTAGATAATGCAGCTACATCATTTCCAAAGCCATCTAAAGTTTATGAAGAAGTATTAAATTGCATGAAAAATTATTGTGCAAATCCAGGTCGAGGCTCTCATGATATGGCAATTAAATCAGCTTTAAAAATTACTGAAACAAGAAGACTAATTTGTGAAATATTCAATATAAAAGATCCATTTAATTTGATTTTTACAAGTAATGCAACAGAAGCTTTAAATACAGCTATTAAGGGAATCCTAAAAAATGGAGATCATGTTATTAGTACAGTTATAGAACATAATTCTGTTTTAAGACCCCTTAATTCAATGGAAAAGCAAGGTGTAGAAATAACTTTAGTGGGAGTAGATAAAGCTGGCTATGTAAACCCTTTAGATATTAAAAATGAAATAAAAAAGAATACTAAATTAATAATAATTAATCATATTTCTAATGTATTAGGTAGTATTCAAGATATTACTGCTATAGGTAAGATATCAAGAGAAAAAGAAGTTATATTTATGGTAGATGCATCTCAAAGTGCTGGAATTATACCAATTGATGTAGAAGATTCATGTATAGATTTATTGGCTTTTCCTGGGCATAAGGGATTGCTTGGGCCACAAGGAACAGGAGGATTATTTATAAGGGATGGAGTAAAGTTAAGTAATTTTAAGGAAGGGGGAACAGGGAGTAATTCACATTTTATGATTCAGCCAGATTTTATGCCTGATAAGTTCGAAAGTGGAACTTTAAATACTCCAGGTATCGCAGGATTATGTGAAGGATTGAAATTCATACAAAGAGTTGGTATAGATAATATAAAAAAATCAGAAGATGAGTTGATGGAATATTTTCTAAAGGAAATAAAAAAGCTTTCTTATATTAAAATATATGGAAGTGATTCTTTAAATGAAAGAAGTGCTGTAATTTCTTTTAATATAGATGGAATTGATGCATCTGTTGTGGGTGAAGAATTGAATGAGTATGGAATTGCTGTTAGAACAGGATATCATTGCACTCCATTAATACATGATATTATTGGAACTGAATATGCAGGTACAGTTAGGGTAAGTCCGGGATGTTTTAATATTCTTCAAGATATAGATGAATTATTAGAAGCTATTAGAAAAATATATAAGTCACATTAATAAAAAACTAATACATATATGATTATATATGTAATAAACATTAGGATGTGAAAGTTATGGAATCTTGCAATAACTCAATGTATATTAATCAAGTAGACAATCCTAGCGATGATGAAAGATATAATATGCTTGAATATATACTAAAGAATCAAAAAAGAGTAAATGATATAGATAATATAGTCGAATTAATGAGCCCACCTACAGATATAACTAATATATGCCCAAGTGGTTATGCAAAAGGCATAAAAGTAGCAATAATTGGCGCAGGAGAAGCAGGTTTATCAGCTGCATTTGAATTAAGGAAGATAGGATGTGATATTACATTATTTGAAGCGAGCCAGAGAATAGGAGGGAAAGTTTACACTTATTATTTTGATAGAAAAAATAGAAAATATGGTGAGCTTGGAGAATTTAGCATACCAATATCACATTATACAACATGGCATTATATTAATCTTTTCAATCTTGAGACTAAACCTTTCGTAAATAATAATAATAATTCCTTATTTTATATTAGAGGAGAAAAGGCATTAAATGATCAAAAGGGAAAACAAGTATCAAAAAATATATATCCAAAGTTTGAGTTATCAAATAGTGATAAAAAGAAGTTAAAAGAACAAGTAGATAAAGAATTTTATAAAGAGTATTTAGAATCTCTTACCCCTGAAGAGAGAAGAGAATTACTAGAAATTAAAGATAAATATTCAGAAAAAATAGTGAAAATAGATAAATTAAGTTATAGAAAAGCATATGAAAATGCTGGATTTAGTGAAGAAGCAATATCAATGCTAGGATATCTTGATGGAAGTAAACAATTTTTTCAACTTGGTCTTATGGAAATGTTACAAAGATATTATACAGCAGATTCAGAATTTAATTATTATATTAAAGATGGAATGATAAATTTACCTCTTTCCTTATATGAAGCTCTGTTCGATGAAAATGAGAAAATATACAAGAATATTGATAAAGATAAATTAGGAAAAGTAAAAGTGAAAATGAGAACACCAGTTGAAGGAATATATGGTTTAGAAATAGAAGATAGAATTGTTCTTAAGTATGTAGAAAGAGAAATGAATAGGGAAGTTTTAGAAAGTTTTGATTATGTAATATGCACAGCACCTTTTCAAAGTTTAAGACGTATGGATATAGAGCCGAGTTTTAGTTCTAAAAAAATACGTGCAATAAATGAAATGAATTATGAAACATCAGAAAAAATATATTTTTATCTCAAGGAAAGGTTTTGGGAGATGGGAGGTAAATCAAAAGGAATAGTAGGAGGAAGAACATTTACTGATATTCCACTAGTTTCTATTTATTATCCATCAGATCATTCAGAATCTGTAAGTGATAAGATTGGCAGCTATATACTAAAACCAGGTACAAGTCCTAAGGAACCTGGGGTATTACTTGTAAGCTATAGTTGGGGTAAAGAATCAATGTTGCTTGGAAGTGAAAACACAGAACTACAAATTAGTGACGCTATAAGATATATAGAAAAAATTCATAATCTACCATTACATTATATTGATGATAATTTAATTGACTATAAGTCATTGATATGGTCTGATGTTCAATATATATGGGGATCAGGGGCATTATCAAAACCTGAAGATAAAATATTATATTCTTATGGAGCAAAAATGCCAGAAATGAATAATAGAGTATTTTTTGCAGGAGAGCATATATCTCAAAAACATGGAACTCAACAAGGTTCTCTTCAAAGTGGTATGATTGCAGCTAATGAAGTTGCTGAAAAAATATTGTTAAATGATAAAATATAGTTTTTTTAATTAATTTTGATATTTATCATAAAAATAATGACCTACATCTTTGAGTGAAGGTCATTATTTTTATAATAAATAATTTACTTTATTTCTATTTATTAAGTACTTTTATTAAAGTATATAAATATTGTAAAAGGTGATGATAGATAAAACTAAATAGATATATAAAGATATTTAAACTGTCATCACCATTTATAACTACTAAATTTAGTAGACATACTAAACACTTTTAGTTATATTGAAGAGAACAATTTTTATTCATCAACATCATCATCGTCATCATCATAGCAGTCAGGGAATAGTGGTTCTAAATTTTGATCTGGATAGAACTTAGGAATAGGAGCTTTATCGAATATTTCGCATGGATCTTCATCTGGTTCATCCTCACAAATAACTTTAGGAACAGGACAATAATCATATGCAGGAATTAGTAGTTGTACAAGAAGTTCACATTTTACTACAATATAGTAACCTAAAGTGATATCTAAAACTTCATCCCCGTTTTTATCTTTAAGTATTTCGCCGTGTAGTGCTTCTGCAACCATTTCAAGTCTTATAATGTTAGAGTCTTCTTCTAGGTCAGTACTAGCTGAAATTTGAGCGATTGAATCAGGACAATAGAACTTTCCAATTACATCAGTTCTATTAATCTCATAAAATTCACTCTTAGTTTTACCATCACAATCAAGATAATCAGCATAGAAAGAAATCATGTATTTAAGCACTACTTTTTTAAATCCACGTTTACCTTTAAGTGGTATCTTTTCTACTGAAAGAAGTGTTACATTGAAGTCTCTACTAGAAATATATCTCTTAGGAGCAACTAGGGGATCACTTCTTAATTCACAATCAGTTGTATTTGTGTCTGGACCTCCACAATATACAAGACATTTTTTAATTAAACATTGATCAAACACCTTAGGTACTTCAATACAAACTAACTCCGCAGGATCAGGTAAACGTCCTTGCTTATTTACTAGACCTGGACGTGGTACGAATTTTTTGAAGTTAATGGACATATAATATCCTCCTTTTAAAATAATAAAAAACAAAAATTTATTTACTCACATTACATGATATGTAAGAAGATAAAAGAGGTGATATTAAAAAATATATATAAAATAAATTTTTTACTCCATAAAATTGCATAATAATTGCTTATTTTAAATATAATCTTATAGATAGTATAAGTAAGAGAGAAAATAAACGAATTAATTGGCTACATTTTATAACTATAATTATTAAACCTTATTATATACGAAGATAATAGAATAAATAGATTTGTATTAGAATTCTATAAAGGGGAGAGTGAATATGAGGGATATATATCCATGGATATATTTAGATTGTAAAGAGAACTTGTGGAAGTTTTCTTTAAACAATAATAAAGAGTTAAGCTATGGGATTATGTATAAAGAAGGAAAATGGACTAAGGAAATTTTAATTGATACAAAGGTTCTTGGATTTGCTATTTATATTGATGAAAATGAAGGAATACATTTGGTTTATAGCAATACTAAAGGCGAACTAAGATATTGTACAATGAAGAATAAACAATGGGTAGGAAAAACTATATATCAATTAGATAATAAAGATTTTGAAATAGAAAACTTGAAAGTTGAAATTATAGGATCTAATATGCATATCTTCTATTTATTGGTAGGCAATGATGGAAGTGATCATGGAGTATTAATGCATTGCGTATGGAGTGGACAAGAAACAACTATTAATAGATTAGCAGATATTATCTTAATTTCTAATCTAAAGGAATACTATTCTATAAATACAAACTATAAGGGCGATATTTATGTATTCTTCCTTTCAGATGAAGGAGATGAAATATCTTTAAATTATTGTACTTTTGAAAATAATAGATGGATACAATTAAAAAGGCTCTATGGAATTCAGGGAGAAGATATAGGATTTGAAGTTGTTATTGATAAGCATGATATTCATATATTAAATAAATCCAGAGAAGGTTTAATATATTCTTTAGATCATGTTTACATAGACTCTATTGGGAATGTGAAGGACTTTAAAATATATGAAATTAAAAGTAATTTATTAGAACCTTTATTATTTATTGAAAGTAATAAATTATGTTCTTGTTGGTTAGAAAATGATAAGATTTTTTATTCGATTTTCAATAAAGATAAATGGGAAGATCCTGTTTACTTTGATAGAGGGAATAATGATACATTGGGAAAATATAATGCTTTTATTTGTACTGATAATGATAGGTATATTAAAGAAAAAAAGGTTTATGGAACTGATAATTTAGATATGAAGATATATGATCCAAGTGAATTTTTAATTACTATGAAAGATTCATTAAGACACGATAGAAGTAAATATGAAGGAAATTCTTATTCTGAAAATGAACTAGTTGAAAGCTTAAAGTCGGAACTATCTAAAGAAAAAGTAGAAAATAATAACCTAGTGAATAGAATAGCGCATCTAAATTTGAGGTTGCAAAAAAATCAAAAGTTTATGGAGGAATATGAACAACAAATAGCTAGAACAATAGAGCAAAAAAGGAAGGCAGAAGAAAATTGTAATGTATTTTTGGAGCTACAAAAAAAGATTCAAAAGGATCTTGAAAATGCAAATAGTCAGTTATTAGAGATGAGGGAATCAAAAGAAAAACTTGAGGATAGTATGAAAGATCATGAAGATGAAATTATATCACTAAAAAATCAATTAGAATTAGCAAATGATAAGATTTATAAATTATCATTTGAGCTTAAGGAAATAAATAAAAAAAATCAAGAAGAAAAAGACGCTAGGTTAATAGTAGAAGATAATTTAAAGGGAATTCTAAAAGAAAATGCTTCAATCATGATAGAAATAACTTTAGTGAAGGAAGAAAATAAAAAAATAATCTCTGAATTAGTAGATAAAAATAAACAATTAATAGAAGAAAAGGAGTATAAGCTGCAAATAGAAAATAAATTAAAATACTTGGAAGAAGAAAATATGTTAATAAAAGAAGAAACTAGGGTAATAACTGAAGAAAATAATAGATTAAAAGTAGAATTAGATCTAGAGAGAAACCAATCGGTTATGGATAGGCTACTAAGAAGAAGAGCTAGTAGTAATCAAAATAATTTTTAAATATATGGCGCAAATTAGCGCTGAGTAACCTAGAGTATTTTAGAGCATACAATATAAGGAAAAATCGATGAAAATCTAGGAAGTTAAAGGAGAAAATTATGAGATTGGAAGACTATGATTATGTAATGGCATTTACATCTCATTATAGAGCTGTATATATGTATGATAGATTAACTCAAAAGAAAATAGAAGTAAAATTAGTTACGGCACCAAATAAGGTTAATATTAGCTGTACACAAGCATTAAAGTTTAAAGAAAAAGATAAAGAGGAAATAGAAAAAGAATTAGCAAAGAATAATATATATCCAACTGCAGTATTTAAGGTAATAAAAGAAGGAAAAAAAGAAACTTATGAGTTAATTGAATAAGGAGAAAATAACTTTATTTAGCTAGAGAATTAAGTATTATTAAGCAATTAAAAGGGGGGAAGTGGAATCCTTGGTTAATGTAAGTAAAAAGATCATCTATTATGTATCTAACTTAGGTGCTGATAAAGTATCTATAATTGATGGAAATAGTTATAGTGTTATAAAAGAAGTTGAAGTTGGTTCTAGGCCTCAAGATATTGTTGTAGATGAAAAAAATAATGTTTATATTGCAACAGATAGAAATAGTAAAGTTACACTTATTGACCATTTATATAATACTAATAAAACTTGGAGTATGCCTAATAATGGAAGTATAAAATTGGATTCCATTTCTCAAAAAATTTATGTTTGTAATACAGAAGAAATATGTATTTATAATATAAGTAGTGGAGAAATACTTGGAAGAATAACAGGATTTATTGCTGCAGATAGCATGGAACTTGATAAGAGTAGAAAAAAATTATTTGTACTTGATATTTTTCAAAATGAAATAAAAGTTTATGATACTACAGATTTTAAATTAATTAAAGAATACAAGGAAGTTGGAAATACTCCAAGCTATATTTTTATGGGAGAAAACGAACGATATTTATATATTTCAAATAAAGGATTAAATAGAGGTTCTTATAGTGGAAATATCTCTATATTAGATCTTGAAACTGGAAAAATTTCATATATAAATTTCCAAGAAGGATCAAGTATTATTGATTTAGATGGAAATGAAAATTTTTTATATGCAGCAAATAATGGATTACATAGAATTGAAGTTATAGATATAATAAATAAAAAATGTATAGCGAGTATTAGTACAACTTTGCCAGAATTACAGAGGATTAGGCTATCTCCTGATGAAAAACTACTTTTAGTAACTAGTAAAAATAGTGAAGGAAAAGGAGTACTTGATAGAATAGATATTTCTAAAAATGTTATTTTAGATACTTTCATTTTTAATGAAAAGAATATAGTTCCATATGATATAGGTATTGTTATAGAAAATAAAAAGATAGAAGAAAAAAATTGTATTTCTATGAATTCAAATAATAAGTTGCAATATGAAAAGGGAAGCACTATATTAGCAAGAAAAGTTATATCAACTTACAAAGAAAAGATAAATTTTACCCAAGTATGTATGGAAATATCATTGAAAGATGATGAAAGTCTAAGGATAGAAGATATTATTTTTGAAAATTGTAATGTTATAGAAGAAAGCAAAAGTAGAAAAATTTTAGAGAGTAAAGAGAAGTATTTAATACTAGAGTATGACTTTTATATTCCATACTATATAAAATGTAAAAATCAAAATGAAGAAAAATATATAATTGAAGGAAAGCTTAAAGGAAAACAAAAAGCCAGATTATATGTTTCAGATTATAAGGAAGGTAACGGAGTAGAATATGTAGTAAAATCATTAACTAAGCTAATAAGTTCTCCAATAAAAAAAGATAACCTTATTACGTTTGATGTTAGTTCTATAATTTCCACATATGCAATTATAGAGGATCTAGTAGTCATACCATTTTGTAATCGGTGTATGGAATTTAAGGGAGATATTAGTTATGAATGAAAAAAAATGTGATTGCTTTTTAGTAAGAAATAAAATGAACAGTTTACTAAGATTTTCATATAGCAATAGTCTTGGAATATATTATCAGACATTTAGAAATGGGAAATGGCAAGAAAAAGATATTATTTATAAAGAAAGTTTTGAAACTTTTTATGTTATAGAAGATTTTAATGGTAATGTAAATGTACTATGTCAGGATGTTTGTGGAGATGTTGTTTTATGTACATTAGATGATAGTAGGTGGAAGTATAAAACTCTACTTCATATGAAATATAATGAAATAATGCCCATAGAATTAAAAGCTTTTTTTATAGGGAAAAAGATACATCTTTTATATAATTTAATAAATGAAAATGATGAAACTCAAATGATAATACATCAACATTATAAGAGATTAAATGATCTAGCACCATCAGAGGTTCTTATTACCTTAGACTGTTACTCAAATCTATCTTATTATATTTCTCAAAGTTACAATTATTGTGTAGTTTTAATAAATACTATGTCATATGGTATATATAAACTGAGCTCAAGAGTATTTAATATATCTAAAGATCTTTGGGAAAAAGAAATGATTATATATATATCTAGATTACCTTATAAAGATTTTTCTTTTTGCATATTAGAAAATAGATGTCATTACCTTATTGTTACTGAAGAGAATAATCTTAATGTATTAATTTATCAATATAAAGATATATTAAGTGACAAACAAAAAGAGTTACAAAAAAATTTAATATTATTTGAAAATGAAAAAGTTGATTCATGTACAATACTAACTTTAGATAAAGTATTATGGGCATTATGGATAAGTGACAAAAAGTTATATGGATGTTTTTCTAAAAACAATGGACAAGACTTTAGTAATCCAGCAGTATACAAAATTTTTGAGGATATAATGCCTACGAAAGCTTATTATAAAGAATTTATGGAAGAAAATAGATATATAGATAATGAAATATATATTATTAATTATAATAATGAAGTGAATTTATTTTTAGATGAACTTTTGATTGCTAAAGTGGATTTAGATATAGATAGCAACAAGCTAGATGTAGGCTTTGAAGATATACTTTATGGAAATATAGAAATAAGTTACAAAGATATAGATAGTAAAAGCAGAGATTTAATTAGTTTAGATAAAGAAGTAAAAGATAATTATGAACATATTGAAGTTTCTAGTACAGAAAAATTACAAAATGAAATTAAATGTCAAAATGAAAAAATAATAAAGTTAGATAATAAAATAAAAATATTAAATAATACCATAGGTAAACAAAAGAATGAATTAGCAAGTCTAAGATATACCCTTAATAAAGAAAAGGAAAAAGCTTATAGAATTAATAAAGATAATAATATTTTAAAAGAAAAAAATGAGTTTTTAGAAAAGAAATTATTATTAAAAGATAAAGAAAAACTATCACTTGAAAAGAGATTAATAGAAAAGAATAAGGAAAATGAAAATCTAAAACAAGAAATAAATGAAAAAAACTCTAACAATAAAGATAAAACTAGGGAAGAAAAATTCTCAATAAAAAAATGGATTTTTGATAATAAAGGATAAAATATAGTAACAATATTTAAATTTAAAGAATAAAGTATGAAATTGAGAAAACTAATATATAAAAAATAAAAAGGAGGGAATTGAGTGGAATATAATATTTTAATTGGTGGAAGTGCTGGGCAAGGGCTTGATACATTAAGCGATTTTTTAGAAAAATCAATAAAGAAGTTTGGATTTTATGTTTTTTCAAATAAGGATTATATGTCAAGGGTTAGAGGCGGACACAACTTTATACAAATAAGATTTGGAGAAAATAAAATATTTTCACATAAGAATGAGGTAGATTTAATACTTGCTTTAGATGAAAATACAATTTTATATCATAAATATAAATTAAAAAATGATGGGATTATAATATCAGATAAGAGTATAAAAATTGAAGATGAAAAAGTTATAAAGTTGCCACTGATAGAAACTGCTAAGGGATTAAGCTTATCAAAGGCATTTACATCAGTAGCAGCAGGCGTCATATTAAAGTATTTTTCAATAGGTTTAGAAAATATTGATAAATACTTTAGCAATAAGTTATCAGAAGATATAAGAAATAAAAATATAGAAGCAGTTAGATTAGGATATGATTTAATTGACTCAAAGTATAAAATGCAAGGAAATGATTTAAGTAATTATATATTAATAAATGGTAATAATGCTATTGCATTAGGGGCTATTGCAGGAGGATTAGATTTTTACTCTGCATATCCAATGACACCAGCAACTAGTATAATGACTTATTTATCTAAAAAACAACTAGAAACAGGAATAGTTGTTGATCAAGCAGAAGATGAAATAGCAGCTATAAATTTTGCAATTGGGGCTTCATATGCAGGAGCAAGAGCTATGACTGGAAGTTCTGGTGGTGGAGTTTCATTAATGGTAGAGGCTTTTGGCCTTTCAGGTATAACAGAAACACCAATAGTTATAATAGATTCACAAAGACCAGGGCCAGCAACTGGGCTTCCAACAAGAACAGAGCAAAGTGATTTAAGCTTTTTATTAACAGCATCTCAAGGTGAATTTCCAAGAATATTAATAAGTGTTAGAAATGCTGAAGATGCATTTTATAAAACTGTTAAAGCATTAAATTTAGCTGATAAATATCAAACTGTTGTAATATTATTAACAGACCAATATTTAGCTGATGCAAATATAACAATTCCTAAATATGATTTAAATAATATTGAAATAGAAAGATATATTTCAAATGGAGAATACCTAAAAGAAGGTGAGGAATATAAGAGATATAAGGTAACTCAAAGTGGAATATCTCCTAGAATGATTCCAGGTAATTCTAAACATCAAGTAGTTTTAGTAGATAGTGATGAGCATACCGAAGAAGCACATATAACAGAATCAGCAGAAGTTAGAAATTTGCAAATGGAAAAAAGAATGAAAAAGCTAGAACTTATTAAAAAAGATATTGAAGAACCAGAATTTATGGGTAAGGAAGATTTAGAAATTTTATTATTAGGTTTTGGATCAACTTATGGAGCATTAAAAGATGCAGTTGATGAATTAAATAGCCAAGGTAAAAGGGTTGGGGCTTTGAGTTTTGGAGACATATATCCATTACCACAAGAAAGATTAAAAAAATATTCAAAACAAGCTAAAGAAATTATAAATGTTGAGCAAAACTTTACAGGACAATTAGGTAAGTTAGTAACTCAAGAAACTGGAATATTAATGAGCAATAGTATCTTGAGATATGATGGAAGACAAATATATGGAAGTGATATAGTAATGAAACTAAGAGAGGAGGAGCTTTAATGTTAGATTTAAATTTGTATAAGAGTAATGACGAGATTGCTTGGTGTCCAGGTTGTGGAAATTTTGGTATATTAGCAGCATTAAAAGAAACTTTGGCAGAACTTGAATTAAAACCAGAAGATATAGTTATAGTATCAGGAATTGGACAAGCCGCTAAAACTCCTCACTATTTAAAAGTAAATGGATTTAATGGACTTCATGGTAGAGCTTTACCACCAGCACAAGCTATAAAAATGGTTAATAAGAATCTTAAAGTTATTATAAATAGTGGTGATGGAGATTCATATGGTGAAGGAGGTAATCATTTTATTCATAATATAAGAAGAAATGTAGATATGGTCCACCTTGTTCACGATAATCAAATTTATGGATTAACAAAAGGACAAGGTTCTCCTACAACTGCAAAAGGTCAGGTTACTTCTATGCAATTTGAAGGTGTATATTTAGAGCCAATAAATCCTTTAGCTGTAGCTATCAGTGCTGGAGCAACCTTTGTAGCTAGAAGCTTTTCAGGTGATAAAGAGCATTTGAAATCGATGATAAAAGCAGCAATGAATCATAATGGATATGCATTAGTAGATATAATGCAGCCATGTGTTGTATTTAATAAAGTAAATACATTTAAATGGTATAAGGATAGAATATATAAGTTAGATGATAACTATGATAAAAGTAATAAAATAGAAGCGCTTAAAAAGGCTGAGGAATTTGGTGACGAAGGAATTCCAATAGGTATAATATACAAAGATGATACTAAAGAAAGTTACCATGAAGTGCATCCAGTATTAAAGAGTGGAGTAAATTTAATAGATAGAAAATGGGCTGTTAAAGATACTGAAAAGTTTATAGATGAGTTTTTATATAATTAAAAGATATGAGTAGTAAATTAATTTTTTAAAATAGTAAGTAAATTTAAGTTTTACTTACTATTTTTTTATGTAAATTATTTTAAGGTTTGCAAAAATTCTGTAACTTCTTTGGAGTTACCTCTAAAAATAATTTTATCTTTCATTTTTTCTAAAGAGTATTTATAAAGAGGATCATAGTATTCTTTAAGGAATACTTCTATCCAACCTTTATGTGAATCAATATTATTAGTAGATAATTGATTTTTATAGGCTAAATTAAGTTCGTTTAGAACTTCTTTAAATCTATCTCCACCAAGCCTTTTCTTTAATCTATCCATGCTTGAGTATATGTAATTGAACCATTCGCTTAATCCCAACTCATTACCGAATTTGTTGATATATTCTATTTGAGAGTCTATAACATATTCTTTTAATGTATTTTCTACACGTTCTTCTAGTGATGCCTCCAAAAACACTACACTTCCGCTATGAAAGTAGTTAAAAAAGTCCTGAGGAATAAAATTCTTTCCGATGTTTTTTCCTTCGTCCTCAAAAATTATGTGCTTAAATTCATGTTCTGTGCATTTAATTAAAGAATATGCTAAATTATTTTCAAAGTTAATTTGTGTAGGTTGAGGATCTGCATGGGAACCAAAAGAGGATCCCCTATGATTAGCTATTCCTTCTAAGTCTATTGAATTTTCTATTGTTTTTAAAACTATAGTCTTTCCAGAACCTGTGAAGCCTGTTAAAACAATAGGTTTATATTTTTGATTTTCTTTAGATAACGAATCTATAAGATAATTACGAAATGCCTTATACCCACCATCTAATCTATAAATTTCTCTGCCTAAAGCATCTGTAATCCATTCTTGAGCAATCCTTGAGCGTGAGCCACCCCTAAAGCAATATAACATAGTAGATGGATTAGATTTTATAAATTCAATCCAAGAATTTAATCTATCTTCTTTGATTTTACCTGATACTAATTTATATCCAAGTTTTGTAGCTTCTTCATTTCCATTTTCTTTATAACAAATTCCTATAATATGTCTTTCTTCATTATTTAAAATTGGTGAATTAAAAGAGTTTAAAAATGCTCCTTTTTCATATTCAATAGGTGCTCGTACATCTATAAGTGGTATGTCTTCTAATACTATTTTTTTAAAATCATTTATTAATGGATATTTCATATTAATCATAATTCTTCCTTTTATTTTTGATATTTATTAATTATTACTATTTTTGGTAGGCTTTATTCAATATTATAAAATTTTATGTATATAATTTGCAATAAAGATTTTGAATTTAATAAATTTTGTTTAAAGTGAGAAAAATAAATAGTATGATTACAGTATATATTGAGTTATGTGACATAGTCACATAAAAATTGTTTTATATACTGTAGAATAGTCACATAATCAAAATAGTAAAATTTATTAATAGGAGTGAATGTAGAATGTTTGGTTTATTTAATAAAAATTCAGGAAAAGTTATAAATGTAAATGATATTGATAATTTAATTGGTAAAATAGATTTAATTGATATAAGAGAACCATACGAATATAGAACTGGAAGTATAAAAAGTGCAAAAAATATTCCAATGGGGGATCTTCTAAACGATCCAGAGAAATATTTAAATAAGGAGAAGGAATATCATATAGTATGCCAATCAGGAGGAAGAAGTTCAACTGCATGTAATAAGCTAAGAAGCCTTGGATTTGATGTAGTTAATGTTGCTGGTGGAGTTGGATCATATGTTGGGAGCAAAAGAAAATAGCAAATGCTATTTTCTAATGGATAATGAATAATTAAGGAAATAATTCAGCTATGCCGAATTATAAAAAGTATTAATTATAAAAACTAAAATCGATGAATTTTTACAAAAGTTATCCATTATTAATTGTTAAGTATCAATTTGGCTGCGTAGCAGCCACTAGGAGGATTTTGTATGAAGAAGATATTAATAGTTGGTGGGGTAGCTGGAGGAGCTTCAGCTGCAGCAAGATTAAGAAGATTAAGTGAAGAAGATGAAATAATAATGTTTGAAAAAGGTCCTCATGTATCCTTTTCTAATTGTTCATTACCTTATCACTTAAGTGGAATTATTGATGAAGCAGATAAGCTTGTATTAATGAGTCCAGAAAAGTTTAAAGCTCAATATAATATAGAAGCTAGAGTAAATAGTGAAGTAATATCAATAGATAGAAAAAATAAAGAACTTGAAATAAAAAATGCACAGACAGGAGAAATTTATAGAGAAAATTATGATAAATTAATTTTATCACCAGGAGCAAAACCGATAGTACCTAATATTCCAGGAATTGAAAATGTAAATATTTTTACTATTAGAAATGTTGTAGATATAGATAGATTAAATAAATTTGTTAAAGAACTTAACACAAAGGAAGTAGCTGTAATTGGCGGTGGATATATAGGAGTGGAAGCTGCTGAAAACTTAAGAGAAGCAGGATATGAAGTTTCTTTAATAGAAGCTATGGATCAAATATTAAAGCCATTTGATTACGATATGGTTCAAATATTACATAAAGAAATTTATGATAATGGTATAAATTTAATTGTTGGAGATAAGGTTTCAAGCTTTGAAGAAGGTAAAGTAGTATTAGCTTCAGGTAAGAAGATTAATGCAAAGGCAGTAGTTATGGCAATTGGTGTTTCTCCAGAAGTATCATTAGCTAAAGAGGCAGGTTTAGAACTTGGTGAAACTGGAGCTATTAAGACTGATAGAAATTATAAAACTAATGATGATGATATTTATGCTGTAGGAGATGCAATTGAAGTATATAATGCATTAACACATTCTATGACAAAATTATCACTTGCAGGTCCAGCTCTAAAAGAAGCTAGATCAGTTGCAGATCATATAAATGGTAAAAGAGGAATAAATAACGGTTATATTGGATCATCTGCTATAAAGGTATTCGATTATAATGCTGCTGCAACAGGATTAAATGAGTCCTTAATTAAAGTTTTAAATCTGAATATAAAATATGATATTGTAAGACTTATAACTAATGATAAAGTTGGAATAATGCCTGATGCATCACCAGTTCATTTTAAACTTATATTTGAAGTTCCAACAGGTAAGGTGTTAGGAGCACAAGCAATAGGTAGAGGTGATGTTGCCAAAAGGGTTGATATAATAGCTACTATTATAAAACTTGGAGGAACTGTCGAAGACTTAAAAGACTTGGAACTATGTTATGCGCCACCATATAGTACAGCAAAGGATGTAGTTAACTATGCTGGATATGTAGCATCAAACTTATTAAATGGAGATTTTAAACAAGTTAATGTTGATAAGATAAGAGATTTAGTTGAAAGTGGAGCTTATATAATAGATGCTAGAGAAATTAGAGAATATGAAAATGGACATATAAAAGGAGCTAAGAATATTCCTCTTAGTCAGCTTAGAGAAAGAATAAATGAAATACCAAAGGATATACCAGTTTACATACATTGTAGGACTGGTCAAAGAAGTTATAATGCAGTATTAGCATTGCAAAATTTAGGATATAGAAATGTCCATAATATAACTGGAAGTTTTCTAGGTGTATCATTTTATGAATATTTTAATGATAAAACAACAGAAAGAGAAAGTATAGTTACACAATATAATTTTAAATAATTCAAAAGACTTCAGGAAAATTTCTTGAAGTCTTTTTCTATTAGTAGGTTTTAGTAGATAAAGGGATAAATCACATAGTTATTTTGTGTATTTAATATAAACTTATACATATAAAATTTAAAAATTATAGAGTTTAAAGTTATATGTGTTAAAATATAGAGTATGAGATAAAATATGTAAAAATAATTTATATTAAATTAACTTTATATATAGTATATTTTATTTTAATAAGTAAAAAAACAATATAAGAATGGAGAGTGAAGTTATGAAAAGAGTAGAAGAAAGATTTTTAGAATATGTAAAAATAAATACAAAATCAGATGAAACAACTAGAGTAACTCCAAGTACGAAAGGACAATTAACTTTAGCAGAAAAACTATGTAATGAGTTAAAAGAAATAGGACTAAAAGATGCAAAGATAAGTGAAAATGGGTATGTTTATGCTACACTAGAAAAAAACTGTAATAAGGATTTACCAATTATAGGCTTTATAGCTCATATGGATACAGCTCCAGATTATAGTGGAGAAAATGTAAATCCTAGAATTGTAGAAAACTATGATGGCGAAGATATTAAGCTAAATGATTCAGTAATATTATCTCCAAAATTTTCACCTGAATTAAAACAATATGTAGGAAAAACATTAATTACTACAGATGGAACTACACTTTTAGGTGCCGATGATAAAGCAGGTCTTGCAGAAATTATGACTGCAATGGAATACTTAGTAAATCACCCAGAAATTGAACATGGAACTATAAAAGTAGGATTTACACCTGATGAGGAAATTGGAGAAGGTGCAGATCATTTTGATGTTGAAGAATTTGGTGCAGATTTTGCATATACAATGGATGGTGGAAGAATTGGAGAACTTGAATATGAAAACTTTAATGCTGCAGGAGTAAAAGTTCAAATAAAAGGAGTTAATGTTCATCCAGGTTATGCTAAAAATAAGATGTTGAATTCAATAATGGTTGCTAATGAGTTTATAAATAGTCTTCCTTTAGATGAAGTTCCAGAAAAAACTGATAAATATGAAGGTTTTTCACATCTTGCAGATATAGAAGGAACTGTTGAAAATACATCATTAAATTATATTGTAAGAGATTTTTTTGCAGATTCTTTTGAAGCAAGAAAAGAAAAGTTTAAAGCTATAGAAAAAGAATTAAATGCTAAATATGGAGAAGGAACTGTAGTTGTAAGTATAAAGGATCAATATAAAAATATGAAAGAAAAAATTGAGCCTGTTATGCATATAGTAGAAAATGCAAAAGAAGCAATGATAGAAGCTAATGTTGTACCAAATGTTAGACCAATAAGAGGCGGTACTGATGGTGCAAGACTTTCATTTATGGGATTACCAACTCCAAATATATTTGCAGGCGGAGAAAACTTCCATGGAAAGTATGAGTATGTTCCAATAGAATCAATGGAAAAGGCAGTTGAGGTTATAATTAATATAATAAAAAGATACAGTAAATAATTAAGATTTATAAGTAAAATATTTTAATATAATTTATGAAAATACCCTAATAAAATTTTTATTAGGGTATAGTCGCATAAATATAATTATTACAAGATTTTTTCAATTTCAAGTAAGATTTATTGTCTTAAAAAAGTTAATTTTTTATTTTTATAAAGGGGCTCGCGTTTCGCGAGCCCCTTTTAAACCATTGGGTTTACTTACTTAAAGGCGTTTTTAAACTTAAATAGAAATTTTTAACTATTATTTATATATGTGCAAAATGGGAAGTTTGAATTAAAATTTTCTTTTTTATCGGGTAATAACAAAATTTTTTTGATACAGGTCATTAGATTGTATAAAAAATATAAGAATTCATGGAAATAAGTAATTTTATATGAATAAAATAGATTTTAATTAAATAAATACCAATTGGGGGTGAGTAAGAATAAAAACTATCGATTTATTTATAATACTAAAATTAGTTTTATGTGTATTGGTTGTATGGACAAGTATAGAATCAGATAAATTGAGTTTAACAGTTGTTTTTTATATTTTACTTAATATAATAATTAGCTTTATAAGAGGGCTTTTATATTATAAATATAAATTTTTATGGAATATTTTAATTATATTAGAAGTAATGAAAAAATTATAAAGTTAGAAGTAAAGGATAATGGTAACGGATGTAAATTTATAAATAAAGGAATAGGGCTTACTAATATTGAGGATAAGATAAATAATGTTGAAGGAAAAATAATTTTTAATAGTGAAGAAGGCTTTGGAGTTATAATTTTAATTTCTTATTGATTTGGGGAGAGGTTAAAATGAGTATAAAATTAGTTATTGCAGATGATGATGCGTTAATTAAGGAAAGATATATAAGAGACGGTATAAAAATGGTGAAAAAGGATATTTATTAAAAAATACAAAACCTGATAGAATAATTCAAATTACGGAAATGGTCAATGATGGAAATTGTGTTATTCAAGATGAGATTTTAATAAAGCTTAGTAATAACCTAAATAAAAAAGAATTTCAAAAAAGTAATATGGATAAAAGTATTTTTACAGAAAGAGAGCTAGAGGTTATTAAAGCAATATCAGAAGGATTAAATAACAAAGAAATTTCAAGGTTATTATATATATAAGAAGGAACTGTTAAGAATCATATAACATCTATATTTCAGAAGAGTGGATTGGCCCATAGAACTCAAATTGCTATTTATTATATAAGATGTTTTTCTTAATAGGGCATAAAAATTAAATATACTATACTCATAAATTTATTGTTTTATTCAAATTAGTATAGTAATTCTTTAATATACTAATAGATTTAATTATGTAAGTTATTTATTGAGATACATGATTTAATTATAATAAATTAATAAATATAAATATATATATGACTTTTGTCATATATATAAGATGACCTTTGCTAGATTTCCTAGGAGGGGTTTTTTATATAATATTATTAAGGAATATAAAGGAGATGGTTATATGGGAGTTATAGAAATAAAGGATTTAGTCAAAAAATACGATGATAATATAGCAGTTGATAATATTAATTTAAGTATAGAAGAAGGAGAAATATATGGGATTTTAGGTCCAAATGGAGCTGGTAAAAGCACTACAATAAGTATAGTTTGTTCTCTTTTACGACCTTCATCTGGTGAAGTCAAAATTTTAGGAGAAGATATTAAGAGAAATTCTTTAAAAATAAAAAAGTTTTTAGGATTAGTTCCACAAAGTATTGCAGTTTATAGTGATTTTACTGCTTATGAAAATGTCAAGTTTTTTGGAGAATTATATGGATTAAGAGGAAATAAGCTTAAAGAAAGTATAGAAAAATCTTTAGAATTTACAGGGCTTTTGGAAGTGAAAAATAAAAAAGCTAAAGAATTTTCAGGAGGAATGTTAAGGAGATTAAATATTGCATGTGCAATAATTCATAATCCTAAAATATTAATAATGGACGAGCCTACAGTTGGTATAGATCCACAATCAAGAAACCACATAATGCAATCAGTTAAGGAGTTAAACAAACAAGGAGTAACCATAGTTTATACAACTCACTATATGGAGGAAGCAGAAGCGCTATGTTCTAAAATTGCTATTATTGATAAAGGAAAAATAATAGTAGAAGGTAGTAAAGAAGAATTAAAAGATATGGTGAGTGACAAAAGGACTTTAAATATAGGACTTGATGATATTTATAAAATGAATATAGAAGCTTTACGAAATATTGAGGGAGTCTTAGATATAAATATTGATGAAAATAATCTTATTATTACTTCATCTAAAGATGTAAATAACCTTGATAAAATTATAAAAGTAGTATCAGAACAAAATGTAAAAATAACTGATTTAGGCTTTAAGGAAATAACTTTAGAAACTGTATTTTTATCTTTAACAGGAAAAAACTGAGAGATTAGGAGGGAGAAGTATGATTTCTATAATTAAAGCAGTAATTATTAATTGCGTAAGAGATAAAAAGAATCATTTATTTATGATATTTTTCCCTTTATTTTTAATATTGTTAATTGGAAGTACGGTATCCTCATATTTTAACAGCACAGATAATCAAGTAGTTTTAGAAGATGTAGCTGTATATTATTTAGATGATAGTTCAGAGAAGATAAAAGAAGTTTTCAATACTTTTAAAAATATAGAATTTGAAGATAAAAATAATATAAAGCTAACTTTAAAAGAAATTGATGATATTGAGGTTGGTAAAAAAGAAGTAAAGGTTAATAGAGCTATATTGTTGCATCTAAAACAAGATACTATAGAATTTTATTCAAATAGTAAATCAATGGTAAATCCATCTTTTGTTTATGGGTTACTAAATAGTATTGCTGACAGGTACAATACAATAACAGAGGTTTATAGTATAAATCCAGGTAAAGCAAATGAAATTGTAAAGAGTGAATATGTTAATAATATTGTAGAAGAAGAAAATATTGCTTATAATGAAAGGCCAGATTCAATGGATTATTATGGAGTTGCAGAAATAGGGCTTATGATATTTTATTTTGTAACATTACCACTATATAATATTAAAAATGATAGAAAAAATAGTATAAAAGATAGAATAAATTTATCAGGAATATCAACAAGCAAATATTATTTCGCTTCATTTCTAGGGTTCTTGATTTATTCTTTTGGAACATTGATGATAACCTATATATTAAGTAATATTATTTTTGATATAAATTATGGTAGAAATCTATTAATTGTACCACTAGCAATGATACCATTTTTAATTATAGTAATAGGAATTGGGATTATAGTTCCTATGATTTTTAAAGAGGAAGAAATTTCAGGTACAATAATACAAAATGTAATAATACCAGTATTAACATTTTTAGGTGGAGGATACATTGCACTTGATGATAATTTAGGAGGGCTTTTAAATATTGTAACAAGTATTTCACCATTAAGATGGTTTAATATAAGTATATTTAGATATATCTACTCTGGAGACAGTACTACTTTAATTAGATGGTTATTGATTGGAGCAGTTAGTTTGATAATTATAATTTCAATAATTTGTATAGTTGGGAAGAGGAGTGATAGGATAAATGAAAAATATATTAGTATTAATTAAAAATAATTTAAAGATATCAATATTAAAAAAGCCAGTAGGATTTATCATATCACTAATAGCACCTGTGATAATACTTTTCATTATGCTAAAAATAATTAACTTTAATTCTGGATATATAAAAATTGGAATAATAGATAATGATAAATCTATAACTAGTGATTTAATATTAAGTTCAATTAAAAGCTATGATGGTTTTGATGTAAAAGAAATAAAAAAAGAAGATATAAAAAATTTATTTGCAGAAAATGCTATTAATACTGTAATAGAGATAGATAGTGGTTTCGAAGATGATTTAATAAAGGGAAATACAAATTTAATTAAAGTTACTTCAATAGAAAATAATGATATTAGTAAAGTAATAAAAGAATTAATAAATGAGAAGATGGCTAATATAAATAATATTTTAATAGCTTCAGAAGGGAATAAAGATATATATTATAAATCTTTAAATAATTATAGTGATAGACCATATATAGAAATACAAAAAGAAAGTTTAAATGATTTACAAGGGGATTATACTTTTAGTCAAATATTTGTTGGATTTATTATAATGTTTATGCTTATAAGAGGGATGGCATCTTCTTATAGAGTATTTGATGAAAAAGAGGAAAATATATACACAAGAATATTTATGGCACCTATAAAAACCTATGAGTATTATGTAGCAGATGTTATAAGTGGATATATATCAATATTAATTCAAGTAATATTTGGGGTTTTGGGAATAAGATTTTTAAATATAGAAGTTGGAGTTGGTAATTTCGAATTATTTATAATATTAGCTTTATTAGGATTAGTTTCAATTAGTTTAGGGGTATGTTGCAGGGCTTTCTCTAAAAATAGAACAGAAGCATCGAATATATTTAATTTTGCTAATATGATAATGGTGATGATTGGAGGAGCTTTTGTTCCAATTGATATAATGCCACCTATAATAGAAAAAATATCATACTTTACTCCAGTTAGATGGGCTATGGAATCAATAGTATCTATACAACAAGGAGCTACTATAGCAGATATTTATAAATATCTAGCAATAATATTATTATTTGCATTGACTTTCTTTACTATTGGAATTTATAGGACTTCTAAGGAAGAAAAGGTTATTATGATAAATTAGTAGTATTAGTTACTTCATAATAATAAAAGAAATAAATAAAAAGAAAAATTACTACAAGTTTTTAATTCTTGTAGTAATTTTATTTTAAATTTATTCTACTATGTCAGATATATTTTCTTCGGTATCTTTTGGATCAATATTTTCAGAATTAGATGTTGTATTAGGTTTTTTATTAACAAAATTATTTAGCAGGTTTGCTAAATCTACTCCTGTTATATCTTTTAAAACCTCAAAGCCATTAGCAGTAACATCAGTTACAATTTTAGCAACTTTTGATGCACCTTGAGATCCACCATTATCTATAACAGTTAATTTATCTATTTGCTCTAATGGACTTGCAACTTCTTTCATTACGTCTGGTAATCTATTTACTACCATTTCAACTATTGCAGCTTCTCCATATTTAGCCATAGCCTCTGCCAATCTATCTTTTGCTTCAGCTTCAGCAATACCTTTAGCTTTAATGGCATCAGCTTCAGCCTGAATCTTCTTGGCATCAGCTTCGGCTATTGCTCTTACTCTTATTGCCTCAGCTTCAGCTTCGGCTTGTCTAATTGCTTGGATTTTATGTGCTTCTGCAGCAACTTCAACTTCATACTTTTTAGCATCAGCAGGTTTCTTTACTTCGGCTATTAATTTCTTTTCAACAACTAGAGCTTCTTTTTCAGCAAGTTCAGCTTGCTGTTCAGCTAGGATTGAATTATTTTCAACTTCTTGTAATTTATAAGCTACGTCAGCATTTGCTTTAGCTTTATCTTGTTCAGCTCTGAATGCTTCAAGTTTAATTTTCTTATCTCTTTCACTTTGTGCAATTTCAGTTTCAGCTTCTAGCTTCGCTTTTTGTCCTTCTCTTGTTGCACTAGCAGTTTTAATTTCTGTATCTCTTTTTCTTTCAGCTTCAGCTATATCAGCTTCTGATTTAGCTGCTGCTATTTGAGGCTTAGCTCTATTTTCTAAGTAACCACCTTGAGTACTTATTTTTAAAATTGTATAAGATATTAGAACTAAACCCATTGAACCTAATTCATTTCTTATATCATCTTCAATTCGTTGTTCAAATGAAGCTCTATCTTCATTTATTTGTTCAACAGTTAATGTAGAAATAATACCTCTTAATTTACCTTCTAATATTTGTTCAACTATAGTTTTTATTACATTTACTGTGTTTTTTTCTCCACCACTACAAAATTGTTCTACTGCTTTTAATACGTTTTCGCTATCGTTTTTAACCTTTACAACTGCGGTACCAACTATATTAACAAATATACCTTGTTTTGCAGGTGCTTCATTTACATCTGTTGTCATTGATATGTTTTCTAATGAAATAGTAGAAGATGTTTCTAGTACGGGAATCATTAATCCCCCTCTTCCAAGTAAAACTCTTTTTCGAAGACCTGTAATTACCATTGCTTTATCAGCAGGAACTCTTCTCCAAAAAGATAGAAAGACTATTAAAACTATAACTACAATAATTATTATTGGAAGAGCATTTAATAGTTTTTCAAGAAAAATGTTCATTATTATTTCCCCCTTTTATTAAATTAAATTTATCTTACATTCATATTTTACCATAAAAATTTTAAAAATATGAAATATTTAGAAAAATAAGGTTAAAAAATTCCTATTATCAATATGTTTTGTGATATAATATGTATAAAATATTGGGAATTATAAAGTGAAATTAATTTAATAAAATACATGAATTGAAATGAAGATTATATATTTTTCATGATAAATATTATTAGTAGTTTTATTTATTACATTATCGTATTTTAAATTTTATAAATTACATTTTAAAGAAAATTTAAATGTAGAAATTATTAAAATAAAAAGATAAATTTTATAAACAGCGTCTGTTGTTATGATAAAAAAGAAAAGTTAGTTTTATATAGTGTAGATATTAGTAGTAGCTTTAGGGAGAAATCATTATGAAAAAAGAAATATTATATATTATTTTAGCTATTATTATTTCAATAAATATATGGATATTATTTTTGCTGTTAAATAACTCTTATTTATTAGGTAAGTTAAATGTATATCTAATATGGATATCATCAATTTTATTGGGGGTAATAGCATTTACTATATCAAGAAAATATAAAATAAATAAAAAAATTGATATGATTATAATAACTATAACTATTTTTTCGTTTGTAATTTTAATATATATAGGTGTGATTCTAAGGATGATATCATCTATATATTAGTAAAAGTATTTTATAAAAGGAGTGATATAAATGGTAGAAATTATAGCTTTAATTCCTATAGTATTATTTTTCATAATATTATATTTTACTATACGTTTAGCAGTGAGACATGCTATTAAAGATAGTAGTGAAGAGTTTAAGAATAATATAAAAAACTTAGTTAAAGCGGGAATTAATGAAAATGAATGGATGAAAAATAATTAAAATTACTAGAAGTATTTATTAGGAGTTTTCTAAACATAGAAAACAAAAATTCTCTTAAGAACTCTATAAAAAGTAACAAAAAATTATATATCGAATATAAATAAAAGAAAATCATATTTTAGGAGAGTATTATGGTAAATGTTTTAGTGTTAGTAGCGTTATTCTTGGGATTAGTATTAATTAAAGTTGGAAGAAAGAGTATGAGAAAATTAATTACTTATTTGGGATTAACAATAGTAATTGCTTTAGCTATTTATATAATGCAGGAATTTTTTAGTGATCTTATATATGGAGTTACTAGTGCATTTGAAGAGTTTTAAGAATTAATGATAGGTTGTAAGGGGGGATTTCTTTGAATAATAAAAATATTATAAAGGAAATTAGAGGATCAATTTTAACTATATTAGGAACTATTATAATAGTAGTATTAGTAAATACGGAAGTATTAGCAAGTGCTAAAGTTCAGCAAGAATCAATGGAAAATACATTATATAATGATGAAAAACTTATAGTTGATAAGATTAGCTACAATTTTACTACGCCTGAAAGAGGAGATATTATAATATTCTTTGATAATGAAGAAAAAGGCAATGTATTTGAAGAAAGTTATAAATATTTAAAAGAGATGGCTTCAATAAGATATGATACTGATACTAGAACAAGACTAGTTAAAAGAGTAATAGGGATTCCAGGAGATGAAGTAGATATAAAGGATGGGCATGTATATATAAATGGTAATATACTAGATGAAACTTATGTTAAAGGTAATACATATATTAGAGATATAAATTTTCCAATTAAGGTAGAAGATGATACTTTATTTGTTCTTGGTGATAATAGAGAAAAAAGCAAGGATAGTAGAAATTTTGGACTTATAAATATTAATCAAGTTGAAGGAAAAGCAGTATTTAGATTATCACCAGTTAGTAGATTTGGAGTTATAGAATAAAATATGATATATATTTAACCTTAAAATATTTTTAAATTTAATAATTAATGTTAAGAAGTGGATAGTATTACTATATTATTCACTTCTTAATTATTACGAATATATTATAGTTTCTAAAATATGTTTGAGTTATAAAAACATTTAGTTATAATTAAGATTACTATATATGATAAGTTAATCTTAATAACATTACTAAATTTATAAATTAGTAAAATATAAATCAAACTTAAAAAAAAATAGTAAACTATTTTAAAATATATATTTAAAAACAATATTAAAGGGTGTGATATAAGGTGGATAAACAGATTATAATTGTTTTAGTATTAAACTTTATAATTTCACTAATTGGAACATTAGCGTATTCAGTTAGGTTAGTAGGGGTTAGAACAGGGAAAATAGCTGTTACATTTGCAGTATTTAATGTATTAATGCTTGTTTCAAGAACTGCATTAACATTTCAAACTCCATTATTAACAAAGTTTGTAGAAAGTGATCCAAGTAGTGGAGCTTTACTTAATATATTTAATTTGATAATTATAATTTCTGGAATTGCATCTATAGTAGGTGCCTTTTTAATACCAACATTTCAACAAATGTTTAGTAAGGCAGTAAATCATTTTTCGATAGAAAGGTCTATTCCTAAACTTATAATACATAGTTTTTCAAAAAATGGCGTGAAATATATGAGGGAAAGTATAGCAATTCCAGTAAAAGAAAGTTTAACAAGTATAAATTATAAAAGGCTTCCAAAAAGGATTTTATTTTATAATTTTATTTCTGTAGCTATAATAACAGCAGGCGCTTTTGCACCAATATATGCAGCAAGCATAGCTCCAGATCTTAGAATGACTTGCTTATCCTTGTCACCAGTAATTAATGGAACAGCAACAATACTTACGTCAATTTTTATTGATCCTCATTTATCTATTATGACTGATGATGTAGTAGAGGGTACATGTAGTGAAGAGGATTTTAGAGCTTGTGTTATAGCAATGGTAGGAAGTAAAGTGGTAGGTACTTTTGTAGCATTGGTGATATTTGTACCAGCTTCATATTTAATTGCTTTAATAGCTAATTTTATATAATAAATATATTAAAGAAAAAATAAAGCTTACATTTAAAGCAATAAAGCAAAATAAGAAAGATAAGTGCTAATCTTTCTTATTTTGCTTTATCATTAAATAATATTTTACTAAATTTGTTTTTCGAATATTAATTCAAAATGAGTGGCAGATCCATAAGCACCAGTTGGTGGGGCGAGGATTTGTACTAATCGCCATCCTTCTTTTGCATGGGTAGTTATTATTTCATGATAATCTTGTCTGGGTTTTGATTCTATAAAACCTTTTAATTCTAATCTTATAAATCTATATTCATACATATAAATTAACCTCCATATATAGTTTTTAATTTATTATGTTTATTTTATATCCTTTCTCTTCTAGCAACTTCAATATGCCATCCTCACCGATAAAATGAGCGGCTCCAACTGCTACTGTGTGTTTTTTATCATCTTTAATTAATTCATCTATTTTATTTGCCATATTAATATTTCTATTTTTAAGCATTATATTATAGTATTCTGGATTATCAGTTTTCATTTTATTATTTGATTCTTCAATATATCCAATATCTCCATTTTTATATGCATTAAAAAGATTTTTAGCTGTATCTACTTCTTCGCTAATATTAGAATTAGAATAATTATTTAGATATTCTTTTAGATATTCCCAAGTAAAAATTTCAGACATTGTCTCAAGCTGTGAATCAACTCCTTCAAGTTCATTAATCGTTATGTTAGCTCCATTTGTTTTACGTAATTTAACTTCATTTATCATAATTAAATCTAAGCCATTTCCTATTATTCCAGATTTAGCATAATAGAGATTAGTTAATAAACTATTTAATGAGAAGGCCGTGAAATTCTTTATTTGCTTTATATTGAAGTTAGGACTTAATGAATTAATAATAGAAGATAATTCATTTATTTCATCTTCAGATAAATATTGCTCTATAGTTTCCCCATCTTTTAAATATCCAGAAGATTGAACTTTATCTATGTTTTCTTTAAGTGATAAGTCGAGTTCTACAGATAAAACATCAGTCTCATCAATTATTCTCTTTATGTCATTATTTAAGAAATTAATATTATTGCTTCCAAGATGTATAGTGCCAACTAAATTTATACTATTAGTTCCATCAGTTGCTTCCCATATATAACCTTTAGAGATTTCTTTTTCTATAGTTTTATTATTACATGATACTAATGTAGTTATGAAAAAAGAAATAATAAAAAAACAAAGTAAATTTTTGAGTTTAATAATACCTTTCATATTTAGAATCTCCTTAATAATTATTTGCATTTAATATATATATTACCATAAATAGTAAAATGTATAAATGTTTTAAGAATATTATTTGTTGTTAATAAAACAAATAATAAATAAAGAAATTGCTAGAAAACTTGGATATTAGGAAGATAATATTAATACAAGAATATATATAGGAAAGAAGACGATTAGAAATAAAGTAGGTGATTGTATTCCTTTATTTAACAAAAATAATCTAGAAATAAAATTGAGATTAGTAGAAAGTTCTATTTTCAATAAAATAGTTTAAAATAATTATATAAATAAAGGATTATAATGTAATTTTTGGGGGCTTGGTATATAATGTTAATAAATAAAGGAGGAGATATAATGAAGAATTCAGAATACTACATAAAAAATTTAGAAATGATACCACACGTAGAAGGAGGATACTTTAAAGAATCATTTTTATCAGAAGAAAAGGTGCGAGAAAATAAGAATTTATGGAGTAGCATATATTTTCTTTTGAGAACAGGTGAGGTATCAAATTTTCATATGTTAAAATCTGATGAATTATGGTATTATCATGATGGGGAAGCACTTACTATTTATATGATAAGTCAAAATGGAGAACTTATAACAAAACAGCTTGGAGTAAATATAGAAAATGGAGAAGTACCACAAGTTTTAGTACCAAAAGGATATATATTTGGTTCAGCTATGAATAACGAAGGATTTTCTTTAGTTGGATGTATGGTTGCACCAGCATTTGAATATGAAGATTTTGAATTATTTGAAAGGGAATATCTTTTAAATCTATATCCAGAGCATAAGGATGTAATATTAAAACTTACTAGAGAGAAATAATTAGTTTAAATAAATTTACATATATTATGAAAATGATAGAAATTCTTATAATATGATAAAAGTAGGAATTTGATAAATTAATAAGATACTTTATTCAGTGCTAAGAAATTAGAAATGAGATACATAAAGTTATAATATGCAAATATTTTATTACTTTCATATAATATATGTATTAAATGAAAGTATATGGTATAATATTTTCCGAAGTTTACTAAATTTGGAGAAGTGAGAAGTATGAGTAATAAAAGGCTCTTTTATTTTATTGTACCTATAATTATAGTATCAGGAATAGGAATAACGATAAATAGATTTTTAGACAAATTTTATTTAGAGAATAATGAAAAATGTATATATAATGATAATTCAAAGATAGTATTAGTAAATGATAATTATTCTTATTTAGATAAAAAAGGAATAAATGAAAATTCTAACACAGATATATATTTTAAATTTACAGGCATGGATACTATTTGGCAAGTGATTTCTAATCATGATGCAGAAATCAATATTAAATATAATTCTAATATTGAATCAGGAAAGTTTAAAGTAGTTTTAATTGATTCTGATAATAATATTACAAATATTTTAGAGCAATCCCAATTAGGAGATAGTACATATAGTGTAAAGAAGGGAATTAATAGAATAAAAATAGTTGGAAGTCGAACAACCGGAAATTTAAAAATGGACATAAGTATAAGGAAAGATGAAAATGGAGTAGATGTAGTTGCGATAAACAGCTAGGGAAATAATTAGAATAAGTTATAATAAAGGCAAAGTGTTAGATTGTACTAGCAATTTGCCTTTAATTTTATAAACTAAACAAATGCCTTATAAATAGAATTAATTCCTTTTTCAAAATCGTCATTTTCTATGCCTATAAGAATATTTATTTCGCTAGAACCTTGATCAATCATTCTTATATTAATATTAGAATTACTTAAAGATGAAAAGATTTTAGCAGCAATTCCTTTATTTGAAGACATACCATTACCAACGGTTGCAATAAGGGCCATATTAGGATGGACTACAATTGAATCAGGATTGCATGTCCTTCTAATTTCATCAACTAAAATATCTATTTTATTATTAAGCTGAGAATCAGATATAACCACACAAACAGTATCTATACCAGAAGGCATATTTTCAAAGGAAACACAATTTTGTTCTAATATTGATAGAACTTTTCTGCAAAATCCAAGTTCTGAATTCATCATTGCCTTTTCAATTGAAATTACAGTAAAGTCTTTTTTACCAGCAATTCCTTTTATGGGATTATTATAATCAGGTTCCATATCTTTAACAATCAGTGTTCCTGAATCAGATGGGAGATTAGTATTTTTTATATTAATAGGTATTCCAGCATTTCTTACAGGAAAAACAGATTCTTCATGTAATACAGATGCACCCATATAAGAAAGCTCTCTTAATTCTCTATAAGTAATTTTCTTGATTTGCATTGGGTTTTCAACTATTTTAGGATCAGCCATCAAGAAACCAGATACATCTGTCCAATTTTCATATAAATCAGCATTTATGCTTGCAGCAACTAATGCTCCTGTAATATCAGAACCACCTCTAGAAAATGTCACTATATTACCTATAGGATCACATCCATAAAAACCCGGAATAACAGCTTTTTCATAATTAGAAAGCGTATCTTCCAATGCTTTATATGTAGCCTCGGTATCTAAGCTTCCATACTTATTAAATATAATTACATCTTTGGCATCTATAAAGTTAAAATCTAAATAATTTGCAAGAATAATACCATTTAGATATTCGCCCCTACTTGCAGCATATTCCTTAGATGCTCCATTTTCTATATCTTTTTTTATTTCACTTAAATAGCTATCTATATCTAATGAAAGATCAAGCTCATAAACTATAGATTTATATCTATTAGAGATTAAATTAAATACATCATCTAGTGGAATACTAGATTCAATGTGTGCTTGACAAAGATATAAAAGGTCTGTGATTTTAAAATCTTTAGAGTTTCTCTTTCCTGGTGCAGAAGGTATAACAAACTTTCTTTTATTATCAGATAAAAGAATATCCTTTACCTTTTTAAATTGGTTAGCATCAGCCAGAGAACTTCCCCCAAACTTAGAAACTATAATACTCATATTTTGCCCCCTTGTAAAAAAGTATTTACTATATATTAACAGTATTTTAAAAAAATCTCAAATTAAAAATTATCAATTATTAGAGTATGTTTATTTTTTTTAGGAATAATAAAAATATAAATTTATAAGTAGGTGAAAGTATGAAAAAGAAATCAATAATCATATATAGTATGCTGGTGCTATTTAATATAGTAGTATATAGTCCACAAGCAATGAGGATGGAAGATAATACATATATAAATAATGCTAAGCGGGATTTACTAGTTTTAATGTTAGCTTATCCAGAAGAAATAAAGGATATTGAGGTATCTGAAGATAACTATATATACTTGGTTTTGAATAATGATAAAAAGGTTTTATATGACGATAAAAAGGAAAAATGTAAAGATATGAAAACAGCCAATGCAGATTTGCAAGATACTTTAGAAGATATATATCCATTAGAGAGCATAAGTACAGTTATAGATGGAATGGATCCAGGTAGAGGAAGGGCATATTCTTTTCTTAATAGTATTTATGGGAGCAATCAAAATCAAATAGAAAAGAATTTATCTTCTTTCTCAACATCATGTGGTAATGTAATGTTTAATAAAAATGCTAAAGCAGGAGAGTCTTTAAAAAAGGCTTTAAATGAAGCAAGGGAACTATCCAAAACAGATAATAAAGTTAATAATTATATTTTCCCGATAAGTGGAGGTTACAATTATAGGGTTATTCAAGATACTGGAAGGCTTAGCCCACATGCTTATGGAATAGCCATAGATTTAAGTAGAAATGATGCAGATTATTGGAAATGGGTAGATAAAACTAAAGGAAGCAAGAGAATAGAAGGCTATCCTAAGGAGTTAGTAAAAGTCTTTGAAGAAAATGGATTCGTTTGGGGAGGAAAATGGGAGCATTTTGATATCTTACATTTTGAGTACAGACCAGAAATAATATTAAAAAGTAAATATTTTGCTGAGACATCAAAGATAAATAATGATAAATGGTATGAAGGTGCGCCTATAAATGATGAAACACAAAATAAAATAAATTTAATTGATGAGAAATTATAAAATGCGAATAATAGCATTATTAATGGCACCTAGGGGTTATTATTAAAAGACTATTTATATTTAAAATGCAAAAGCAAAGGGTGATTAAAAAAATATCAATTATGTACATAAAACAAAGGTAATTTTGATATAAACGAAAATTTGAAAGGATTGTTTAATAAAATGAGATGTTGTAAAAATGCAATGAAAAATGTTTTATTGTATAATTAGAAAATGAGTTGCTAAAAGAAGATAAAATATAAAGGTTTCAAAAACTTTTAAAGGGGAGTAGATGGGTTAAATGAAAGTTATTAAAAGAGATGGAAGTATAGTTGAATTTGATAAGGGGAAAATAAGAGCTGCAATTTCTAAAGCAATGAAAAATGGAAGTGGTATTTATTTAGCAGATATAGCAAAGCTTATAGCAAATGATGCTGAAAAATATTTTTCAAAACAAGGGGATACTCCAACTATACATAAAATAGAATCTTATGTTTACGATAGACTTGTTCACTACGGACAAATTGTAACAGCTAAGTCCTATGAAGGATATAGAGCAGTACAAGAGTTTAAGAGAAATACAAATACAACGGATGAAAGTATACTAAGTCTTTTAAATAAAACTAATGAGGATGTTATAAAGGAAAATTCAAATAAAAATTCAGTCATAGCAGCAACACAAAGAGATTTAATTGCAGGAGAAGTTTCAAAAGATATATCTAGAAGAAGGCTTATTCCAACCCATATAGTTCAAGCGCATGATGAAGGAGTAATACATTGGCATGATATGGATTATACTCTTTCAAATATATTTAATTGCTGTTTAATTAATTTGGAAGATATGCTAAATAATGGAACAGTGATAAATGATAAGCTTGTAGAAACGCCTAAATCTTTTAGTACAGCTTGTACTGTTACTACTCAAATAATGGCTCAAGTTGCAAGTAATCAATATGGTGGACAAAGTATAACAATAAAACATCTTGCAAAATTTTTAAGGATAACTGAAGAAAAAACTTATAAGATGTATTTAGAAAAATATAATAATGAAGAACTTGCAAGAGAGTTAGCTAAAGATATGAAGCTTAAGGAATTAAGAGATGGAGTTCAAACTATAAGATATCAATTATCAACATTGCAAACTACAAATGGTCAAGCTCCTTTCAGTACAATTTACCTAGAGATTGAGGAAGGTAATGAGTATGAGGAAGAAATGGCCTTAATTTGTGAGGAAATGATAAAGCAAAGATTAGAAGGTATGAAAAATTATAAGGGACAAGAAATAGGAGAGGCTTTCCCAAAACTTGTTTATTTATTAGATGATCATAATTGCCTTGAAGGTGGGAAATATGATTATATAACTAAATTGGCTGCAAAGTGTACAGCAAAAAGATTAGTTCCAGATTATCAATCAGCAAAGATGATGAGAATGAATTATGAAGGAAATACTTTTCCACCAATGGGATGTAGATCACATCTTTCACCTTGGAAGGATGAAGAAGGTAACTATAAATGGTATGGAAGATTCAATCAAGGGGTAATTAGTTTAAACTTACCTCAAATAGGCATAATTGCAGATGGGGATATGGAATTATTCTGGGATATGTTAAATCAAAGATTAGAACTTTGTAAGGAAGCTCTTTTAACAAGACATAATATGCTTCTTGGAACACTTTCAGATGTTTCACCTATACATTGGCAACATGGTGCAATAGCAAGGTTAGAAAAAGAAGAAAAAATAGATAAGTTGTTAAAAGATGGATATTCAACATTGTCATTAGGTTATGTAGGAATACATGAAATGGTTCAATCAATGCTTGAAGTAAGTCATACAAGTGAAGAGGGGGAAAAATTTGCTTTAGATGTAATGAATCATATGAATGAAGCGTGCCAGAAGTGGAAAGATGAAACTGGATTAGGTTTTAGTTTATATGGTACTCCAGCAGAAAACTTAATATATAGATTTTGTAAGCTAGATAGAAATAGATTTGGGGTTATTCCAAATGTAACAGATAAGTTATACTATACTAACTCTTATCATGTTCATGTTTGTGAAGAAATAGATGCATTTAGTAAATTAAAATTTGAATCTCAATTCCATAACATAAGTTTAGGTGGTTGTATTTCTTATATAGAAGTTCCTGATATGAGCAAAAATTTAGATGCAATTGAGCAAATCATAAACTTTATATATCATAATATACAATATGCAGAAATAAATACTAAACCAGATATATGCTATAAATGTGGATATACTGGTGAAATTAAATTAGATGATAATTTAGAATGGTTCTGTCCATCTTGTGGAAATAAGGAAGAAGCGGAAATGCAAGTAATGAGAAGGACTTGTGGTTATATAGGAACTAATTATTGGAATAAAGGTAGAACTGCTGAAATTGGAGATAGAGTATTACATTTATAAGGAAGGTTTTCTAAATGAATTATTCTAAAATAAGAAAATTTGATGTTAGTAATGGACCAGGTATAAGAAGTACATTATTTGTAAGTGGATGTACTAATAATTGTGAGGGTTGTTTTAATAAAGATTTACAAGATTTCAATTATGGTGATAAGTGGACAAAAGAAACGGAAGAAGAATTTATAGAATATGTTAAAAATCCAAATGTAAAGGGCGTTAATATTTTGGGGGGAGAGCCTATGGACCAAATACAAGATAAAGATTTATTAAATTTATTAAAAAGAATAAAAGAAGAAACTAAAAAAAGTATTTGGTTATGGTCTGGTTACTTATATGAGGATATAATAAAAAATGAAAATAGATTATCTATATTATCTTCAGTAGATGTACTTATAGATGGCAGATTTGAAATAGATAAAAGAAATATATCCTTAAAGTATAGAGGATCAAGCAATCAAAGGGTAATAGATGTTTTAAAAAGTCTTGAAAAAAATGAAGTAATAGAGATACAACTATAAATATTAATATTAAAAGCACTTCGTAAATGAATTATTTACAAAGTGCTTTTCTTGTTTTTTATAAAGTATTTTGACAATTATTATAAAGTTTTGACAATTTTAAGGAATATTTTGACTGAGTAGATATTATAATAGATAATTAAATTGTACATAAATTTAATTATAAGAGGGGTGGATATATGATTAAAAATTTAAAAGTTAGAGTAAAAATATTTATCCTAACAACTACTTTAACTTTAATGATGCTTTTTATAGGAGGAATAGGAGTATTCCAACTCAATAAAGCTGATGAAAGAATGCAAAAGATGTATAATGAGAATTTTTCATCTGTGTTAAGCTTGAATAATAGTATAAATGAAGAACGTAGTATTGAAACAAGTATTTATAAAATTATTTTAAATGTCGGGAATAAGGATCTTCAAGAAGAAGAAAAGGAGAAAGCAATTAAGAGTCAGGAAAGCTTTGATAAAAATTTTAGTAATTATAAAAATATATATATTGATGAGCATACAAGTAAGGAAATAATCGGAATTGAGACTAAATTGAAATCTTATAGAGAGAATCAAAATGAAATCATTAATTTAGCTATTTCAGGTAATGGAGGTGAGGCTAAAAAACAACTTGAATTAGTTGAACTTGATTTTGGTGAAGGATTTAGATATGAATTAAACAAGCTTGCTAATTATAGCAATACTATAGCAGAAAGTATAAAAATTGAAAATGAGCAGGCTATAAAAAAATTAATTTCATTATTGATTACAAGTATAATACTGGTATTAATTACTGGAATTATTGCAGCAGCACTTATAACAAGAAATATTGTTAAGCCTTTGAAGATAGCTGTAAATGAAATGGAGATAATTTCAAAGGGAGATTTCTCAAGGGAAATAGATAAAAAAGCTTTAAATAGAAAAGATGAACTTGGAATTATATTAAAGTATATAACCATAATTCAAAATTCACTTAGTACTTTATTAGAAAATGTTAAAATAGAATCAAAAAATACAGAATATTCTATTAAGAATATTAATTCAAATATATATGATTTAAATATTAGCTTAGAAAATATGGCAGCTACTTCAGAAGAAGTAACGGCAATTATGGAAGAAACAGCTGCTTCCACTCAAGAAATAAATCATTCAATTGAATCTATAGAAATATCTGCTGAATCAATAGCAAATAAAGCAAAAGATGGATCAAAGATTGCAGGAGAAATAAGCAAGAGAGCAGTAGATAATAAAAATTCTGTTAATTTAGGGCTTAACAATACAAATGAAATTTTAGAAAGTACTAAAGCAACATTGAAAGGTGCGATAGAACAAACTAAAGTAATTAATAAGATATATGAATTGTCAGAAATAATTATAGAGATAACAGAGCAAACTAATCTTCTAGCTTTAAATGCTTCAATAGAAGCTGCAAGAGCAGGAGAATCAGGAAGAGGATTTGCAGTGGTGGCTGAGGAAATAAGAAAGCTTGCAGAAGCTTCAAAAGACTCTGTTATAAAGATAAAGGAGACAGGAAATGATATATCTACAGCAGTTAACAGTCTTATAGATAGTTCAAATAGTTTAATTAGTTTTATGGATAAGGATTTACAAAATGAATTTTCTAATATGATACGAGTAACAGAAACATATAAAGATGATGGGATATTAATAGATAATATAGTAAATGAGTTTGATAAAATTTCTAATGATTTATTAATTTCTATTAAAGAGATTTCTGATATTATGAATGGTGTATCTAAAGCAACAGCAGAAGGCAGTAGTGGAATTACTAACATTGCTAATAAAATTGTAGATGCAAGTAATAAGTCAGATAAAACTATAATTAATTCTAATAATGCAATGGATAGTTCAAAAAAATTAAAGGAATCTATAGATGTATTTAAAATAAGAGAGTAGGATAAACAAGCAAGGTGTTATTAAATAAATCTATATTTAATAATACCTTGCTTAAGTACTAACTAGATGTAACATCATATTTGTAACTAAACAATATTTCTTTTTTTGAATTTGGTTCAATTATGCTTTGAAAACATGGATTTCCATTTTTATCAGTTTGATATCTATCAGTAGCAAAATTCATTTCCCAAGGTGCAAATATAGGTTCACATATCTTTATAGGAATAGATTCATCTTTGGTATTAGTAATTATATATTGAACTTCTTTAAGAATATAATCTTTGTATTTCTGATAAGTAATTATTTTTCTTTGAGAAGTAACATCGAATGCTTTTCCCATTATATATGAAACTTCTCTATCTTTAGCTATATCTTTAATGGTGCTACCACCTACAAATTCTAAATTACCATCAAAACGAGTATAAGAATTTATATTACCAGATGGAAATGGGAAACCTAAATTGTTTTCAGCTGTATTTTGAAACTTAATTATTATATTAGCATTTATAGATTCGTATCCAAAATCATAGAGTTTACTATATATAATTCCATTTTTATAAAAGTTTTTTATTCTTTTTATTGTATTATTAAGGAAATTATATTTACCTGGTACTGTATAAATATAGTAATCAGCGATTTCTATATCAGTAATAGGAGTACTGCTTTCTAATTTGGTAGATTGAATAGGAGTGTTAGAGATATATAAATTCTTATAGGCTAAATTCACATCACCGGCTATAACTTTTAAAGTAGCATTATTGTAATCTATACCAGATTTGTTTATAAGATTGAACCAAGAGTGAATTTCTAATGTTTTTTCATATAAAATTATTGTATAACTACTAGACCATCTAATATTATCAGTTAAATAATATGCTTTTATTTCTTTTGAATCAATATTGTTTCCTTTAATCAAAATTGAATTAGGTATTAAGTTTTCACAAGTATCACATGGAGATGGATTAGGATTTTTATTATTGCAACAAAGATAATTAAATATCATTATGAAATCATCAATGCCTGTAATTATAACAGATGTTTCATCTATATACTTACTTATATCAAAGTATTCAATAGTAATATAAGGATTAGGATCAGATTTGTATTTGGGAATTTCTCTAGTTTCATTTATTAAAGCTGTATTATTATATACTGTTAGGGAAAGATTTTTAGTTTGTGAACTTGTAGATTTTCCGTACATTAAAACCTCTTAGAATAATTGTTATAGTATTATGATATAAAAATATATATCACAAGGTGCATATATTTTATATGGAAGATACAAAAGAGTATTATAGAGATTTATATATTCTGTTATATTGTTTAAATACTTATTTTAATATATGAAAAAATAGCCAATAAGATTTAAAATCCTATTGGCACTGTATTAATTAATCATTTAAGATTTCTTTAACATAATTTGGAATCATAAAAGCTCCCTTATGTAAGTTTGTATTATAGTATTTTGTAACTAAGCCTAATGAGTTCCAGTGATTTGCATCAAAATCATTTAACGGATGTAGTTCTTTAGAAGCAAAGCAAAACATCCAATGCCCAGAAGCATATGTAGGCATATGATATTGATATGCTTCACATATATCGAAGATACTTTTTAGCTTGCTAAATGATCTTTTCATCTCTCTTGCATTATGTGGGTAATAAGGACTTTCACATTGATTTATAAGAATTCCCTTTTCTGTTAATGCAGAGAAACAATCTTTATAAAATTCAGTAGTAAATAAGCCTTCTCCAGGTCCTATTGGATCAGTAGAATCTACTATAATTAAATCATATAAATTTTGTTTACCTTTAACGAATTTAATTCCATCTTCAAAAAATAAGTTTACTCTTTTATCATCTAGCTTATTTGATGTAAAAGGTAAAAATTCTTTTGATGCTCTAACAACTGCCTCATCTATTTCAACCATATCTATATTTTCAACAGTTTTATATCTAGTTAATTCTCTAACGGTACCGCCATCTCCAGCTCCTATTACTAAAATATTTTTAATATTTTTATTAGTAGCCATAGCCACATGAGTTATCATTTCATGATAAATAAATTCATCTTTTTCAGTAACCATTGTCCAGTTATCAATTACAAGTACTCTTCCAAATTCATAAGTATCCAATATATCAATTTTTTGAAATGGACTTTGTTCAGAATACAAGTGATTTTTAACTTTCATAGAAAAATTTACGTTTTGAGTTTGATTTTCAGTGTACCATAATTCCATATCCATATCTTAAACCTCCATTTTATGCTTTACTTGAATATTATCATATGCTCCGTTAGAAAAGGTTTTAACCTTGTCAACTAAACCTCTTGCAACTTCAGTAGACTCACTTCTTTCAGATTTTAATGCATCCTCAAGATATTTAAATGCAAGCCAAGGATTAACAGTATCACCGCAAGTGAATAGATCTACTGATGCATAACCATATTCAGGCCATGTATGAATTGTAAGATGAGATTCCTGGATTATAACAGCACCGCTTACTCCCCAGGGATTAAATTTGTGGAAACAGCTTGTGACTATTGTTGCATTAGATACGATAGCAGCTTCTTTCATATGCTCTTCAATGATAGCATGATCTTTTAAAATCTCCTTGTCACAGTTATAGTACTCCACTAAAATATGTCTTCCTAATTGTTCAATTTTCATAAAAATCCCTCCATAAATTTAAAATTTTAGTTCCATCCAATAGATAAATATTTAATTAGCAAAAATGCTTCACTCATGAAACCTCCTAAAAACACATAAAAGTTTAGTAATAGTAAACTTAGAGTTAAACTATACTAACTATATCATTTTAGCAATAGGGGGAAATGTTGTCAATTAATATTTTTGTGTTAATTAAATGCTAATTAAAGTTAAAATATGAAGGTTAACTGTTAAGAATCAAGGTGGAAATTCAATGATTATAGATGATTATGTACTTCGTTGGGGAGATATGCCTATGATGGTTTCTATGACAAGAATATCTTATGGAGATAGTATGAATATGAAACTGATAAAAAAGAATTTACATTAAAAGCTACAGTGCCATATGGAGTAGGGTTTACAATAAATGATGAAGATATTAATAAATTATATCCTGGGGATATGGACGAGTACGGAAATGTATATGTAGAAGAAATAAAATTAAGGGCAGGTATGAATGAATTTAAACTTCATATTGAGCCTACACAAGGAACCATTGACTTACCTTGGTATACCTGATAATGGTAGGGCTGGATAAGCAGCTAAGACAATAACAATGAAAATTAATTTTTGAAATGAAGGTTAAAGAAGATGCAACTATTACAGCTGGAATTAGAGGAGTTAAAAAAGTATTTGAATTTAACTTATTGATTAAGAATGGCGAAGAAGTAGTTATAGTTCATAGCTTTAAAGATGGAGTTGCAATTGTAACTTTAAAGTTAACAGATGAAGATTTAAAAGGCTTAAATAAGGCTAACTTAGCTGTATTTTATTATAATGAAGAAACTAAGACATTTGAACAATTAGAAACAACTATAAATGGAAATGAAATA
>NZ_JANKAF010000050.1:0-3166 GCF_024622765.1 Clostridium mucosae
CAAAAGAACCAATGCCCAGTAATGAAACGTTCAGATTAGAAGGCAAGTGGAATAAAAGCAGAGAAAGTAATCCAAGTAGGTGGTAAAGCAGAAGATACAAATAGATATGTAACATTTAAGAATGCTGCTAAGTTAGTATAGTAACAAGGCTAGGAGGTAGATAAAAAATCTACTTCTTAGCCTTATTTTTTATGAAAAAAATTAATAAATTTAGTGAAAAATAGCAAAAAGTATTGAAATATTATAACACATGTGCTATAATATAATTGTAAGGAGGTGAGATAAGAAAGTGATTAAAAAACTAAAAAAGCTTGATAAACTACTGGCGATAGTCATCAAGCTACTAATAAAAATAACAGTAATAATACTTTTAATAAAAGAAATTATAGAACTGTTATAACAAAGTGGGGACTTAGTCCCCTTAATAAAATAATAATACAATAATCACTTTAAAGCAATATGAAAAAAGATACAATGCAAATAACAAAATTAATGGCAAAGATAATACTAAAACTTTTAGTTATTACTGGATTGATTTATATAATAGTTAAACTTATTACTAAATAAGGAGTGATATAAATGAAAAAAAAGAAAACAAGTGAAGCACAAACAAGAGCTAATAAAAAGTGGAATGAAGCTAATAGAGAAAAAGCTAATTATATGAGGAGTAAAAGCTCTGCTAAGAGCTTTATAAGAAATAAAGCAACATTAGAAGATATTGCAGAAATGCAAGAATTGCTTGATGAAAGAAGAAAGCAATTATAATTATATAAAAGGCGAGTAGATAGGAGAAATCTTATTTACTCGCCTATTTTATTTTGACTAAAATAGAATAATTAGCATATATTGTAATAGAGTTTGAATGAGAAGTTATAAAAGAGGTTAGAATTAAGACCGATAAGATATAAAAAAAGGTTTGCAATTTATGGGAGTCATTGTATAATAAAGGCAAGAGCTTGTCCATAAATCACAAGTTAGGAAGGTAGTTTATGGGAAAAGTTATTTATTTAAGGTGGAGAGAAGGTAGAAGAATGGATAAACGTGAAATTGAGAAAATTGCTGAAAAAATCAGAGAAGAGTATTCAATTAATGAATTTCCAGTTGATCCAGCTAGGATTGCGGCTAGATTAGCTATTCCGGTAAAAGAAGTAACCTTCAAGTTATATAATGATGACTCAGTTTCAGGTGGAATTATAAAAGAAAAAAATTCTGTGAAGATTTATGTTAATAAGATTGATTCTATGAATAGAAAGAGATTTACAATAGCACATGAGCTAGGGCATTATTTCCTTAAGCATCTTGAAAATAAAGGTGAATATGTTGATATGCATAGAGAAGCATTATATACTAATGATTCTAATGAAATTGATGCAAATGAGTTTGCAGCATGTTTATTAATGCAATCTGATATGGTTATTAATAAATTTAAAGTATTAAAAAGTGTAGGGTTTAGTCAAGATTATATTATATTTAAACTTTCAGAAATATTTATAGTTTCACAAGCAGCTATGAAGAATAGATTAAGAAATTTAAAGCTAATTTAATTTACTAAGAGGTTAATATGGGAAGAAAAGAGAATAGAGGAAACACAAGAAGTAAATTAGATATTAAAACTCTAAATGAGTTAATAGATAAATATAAGGTTAGTAAGTGAGAAATATAATCTTGCTTACTAGCCTTTTGCTCGTATAAATAATGGACAAATTTACCAAAAAATTATAAAATAATAGAAAAAGAACTCGTAATATGACAGCAAATCAACACGAGTTCAAACATCAAATATATTCTAATAAACTTACTTCTATTATAGCATATATTTGATGTAATTCAAGAATATAAATGTTATAATGGGAGATAATTATGAATAAGATAACAAAAGATTTTATTAAATACCTTACAGAGATAAAAAAGTTTACAAGAAAAAATAATGTTAAGTTACCATCTGTAGGAGAAAAAGATACTATAGATTTAATAACAGGTGATTTAAAAGAAAAATTGTTTTTAGATATAAATAGACAAGGGAGAATTGAGTTAAAAGTTACAACACAAAATAGGTATAGAACATTACCAATAATAAGGATAGATATAGATTCTCCACCACATATGAATTTAGATGGGACATATAGCTCAAGGAATCATATTCATTTTTATAATGCAGAAACCGAACAAAATGATACATATAATTTAGAAGAACTAGAATGGTTTGATACAGGAGATTTAAGTTTTTTATCTGTTTTTGATCAATTTTGTTCAAAATTCAATATAGATATTAATAAAATACAGGGGGTTTTATGATGGAGTTTAATTATGTAGATAATTATTTAAAATGGCTAAGAGATAATACTTTTGAGAAAAAAGTTAACAGTAGTACATCTAGACTAACCTTCCCTTTTTTAGATAATAATAATACAATGACGGAATTATATATTATTAACAATAATGATAAATTTACAATTACTGATGATGGATATACTTTCTCGGAACTAGAGCTTGTAAATTTTGATTTTAGCAGTTCTAGAAGAAAAAAAATAATTGAAAATATATTGAATAATCATGGTGTTTCTATTGATGGTAATAATGCATTATTTGTAGAAGCTACAAAAGAAACATTAGCCTTTAAAAAACATTTGTTGATACAATGTATGATTAAGATAAATGATTTAACTCATTTGTCAAAAAGTAATATAAAAACATTATTTAATGAAGATGTAGAAAGATTTATGTTTGAAAATGATGTTAGATTTATGAAGGATATAGCTTTAGTTGGTAAAAGTAAATTACAAAGTAACTATGATTTTGCTATAGGGAAAAGTAAAGTTGCCCCAGAGAGAGTTATAAAATTAATTAATTCAATAGATTCAACACAAATAAAAAGTGTAATATTTTCTTGGGAAGATGTTAAAGAATGCAGAGATCCAAATTCTATGTTGATTATAATAATTAATGATTTGAATAAAAAAGTGAGTAATGATAATATAATTGCTTTTAAAGAATACAATATAGACACTATATTATGGAGTGAAAAGCAAGAAAATTTAGATAAGTTAACAGCGTAATAGCACTCGGTTTATACTGGGTGCTATTTTCATGTTTAAAATAAGAAGAATCAACTATTCGGAAAAACCGAATAGTTCAAAATGAAAAGCAACATACAATCAAGTATGTT
>NZ_JANKAF010000051.1:0-2708 GCF_024622765.1 Clostridium mucosae
TAGTCCTTTTATAACTGATTCAGTTAGTGGAGGGAATACGTTTGAATATAATAAATATCCTTTAGAAAATTATAGTTTAGATTTTTATTATGATGCAGGTAGTGCTTTCCTTCCTTGGAATTGGGGCGATAATGCCTTAAAAGTATTAGGAACGGCAATAAATATGGTGACTAATGTATTATTAAGCCTTACTAATTTATTATGTTATTTTGTTGGTTTTATAGTAGAGCAAGCTTTTTCCCTTGATTTTGTAACAGATATTTTAAATAAAATTAAACCAATGATACAAAGTGTTATAGGATTTAATGAAAATGGGTTTATATCAAATGGTATTTTATCTGGATTCATTATGTTATTAATATCAATATTGGGGTGTTATTTGGTATATGCGGGATTGTTGAAAAGAGAAGTAACCAAAGCAATGTCGTCTATATTGATATTTATAGTAGTAATGTCTGGAATGGTAGGATATTCTTTGTTTTCTGATAAATATTTAATTAAACTTAATGATTTTAGTAAACAAGTTTCTTCAAGTATGCTTAATATAGGAAATAATATAGGTAACTCTGGTGATGAAATAGTTTCAAATGAAACAGTTGTTGCTGGAATAAGGGATAGATTGTTTCAGCTTCAAATTCAAAAACCCTATTTGTTATTACAGTATGGAACATCAAGTATTAAAGAAATAAATGAAAATGACTCTAATAGAGTTTCATCTATATTGAATCATGATAGTGATTCAAAGGAAAGAGAAGAAGCTGTAAAAAAAGAGGTTCAGAATGGGAATAAGAATATGGGGATAAGTGGATTAGGTGTTAGACTAGGAAATGTTATACTTATGTTAATTTTAAATGTTATATTTTCAATAGTAATATTGATGTTTGCAGGAGCTATGTTGTATTATCAACTTTTATTTTTATTTTATGCTATAGTTTTACCTATTAATTTTATAGTTGGATTAGTACCGAGTTTTTCCAATAATGGAGTAAAAGGAATTACTAATTTATTGGGTTCAGTTCTTAAAAGGCAGGGGCTATGTCTTATAGTTTCTTTAGTATTTACTGTTAGTAATTTTATTTATGATGTAACAGATGAGGGGAAATATGGATTTTTATTTGTATTTTGTATCCAATTATTGTTGTTTGGTGTGGCTTGTATGAAATCGCATGAAGTATTATCTTTATTTGACTTTGATAAAGGAAATAAAAGTATGATTAGTAAGTTCTTTAATACTTTTAATCATAGAATGAGAAGGTTAAATAAAGATAAATATAAAATGAATCCATTTTTTGATAGACGAAATAATAACAAGAATAATAATGACAATAGTAATAGTAACAGTAATGAAAATAATAATAGATATACAAGTAAATATAAAAATAAAGATAATGATAGTAATAAGTTGGCTAATAGAAATATGTCTAAGAATGAAGAAGGAAATAATAAGAGAGAATTAGCGTCAAGAAATGGAGATAAAGAAGCAAATAATAAAAAAGGAAAAGAAGGGCTTAAAAACCTTTCTGAAAAGAATAAGATTAAAAGGTTACCAGATGATACTAAGTACAAAGTTAGAAATACAAAAGAGCCTTTAAGCAATGTTAAAGAAAAACAAGGAAATAAGGTAAATGGAATAAAAGATAATTCTAGTATCAAAAATAAAGCAGAAAAAAGAACTTATAGGCGTAGAGTAAATGAAGATAATAAAAATAGGAATGAAAATATAAATAAAGAAAATGAATCTAAATTTAAGTCTAGAGAAAATCAAGATAAAAAATATAATGAAGTTGGTAGGAATGTTGTATCAACTAATAGAAGAAAAGAGTTAAGAAAGAGAGGAAAAATAAATGCAAAAAGAAAATAATTTAAATTTAGGGTTTAGAAAGAATTAAAAAAGGGTGATAGCTAAAAATGAATAATTTTCTTAAGGTTAAGATAGGTATTTTTTTAATGCCTATCTTTTTTTTTATATTGATATTTAGTGTAGTTATTTTAGGAGCTATTGGAGGGAGTAAAAAAGATATTAATAATAGTAATGGAAATTTGGGGTATGTTTCTGTTTCGAAAGATGTTTTAAAATATAAAGTGTTAGTTGAAGAATATTGTAATAAATATGAGATACCAGACCAAGTGAGTATAGTATTGGCTATTATGATGCAGGAAAGTGGGGGACGAGGTCTTGATCCAATGCAGGCGAGTGAATGTGGTTTCAATACGAGATATCCAAGAGTTCCTAATGGAATAACAGACCCAGTATATTCAATAGATGTAGGGGTTCAAAATTGGGCGAGTGTATGGAAAGAAGCAGGAGAGTTAAAATTAGCTTTACAAGGTTATAATTTTGGAAATGGATATATTCAATGGGCTAAGGAACGAGGAGGTTATACTTTAGAAAATGCAAAAGAATTTTCAAGTATGATGGCAAGTAAATTAGGTTGGAGTTCATATGGAGATATATTATATGTTGAACATGTTATGAGATATATAAGTCCAATTAATTGGGGAGATGATACATTTAAGGCTATGATGAATGAGGTGTTAAAGTATGAGGGATATCCTTATGTATTTGGCGGAGAAAGTCCAGAAACAAGTTTTGATTGTAGCGGATTAACTAAATGGGCGTATAAATCAATAGGTGTTGAGATTCCGAGAACTGCACAACAACAGTATGATTCTATGAGGCATATTCCATTAAATGAAGCTAAGGCAGG
>NZ_JANKAF010000052.1:0-2568 GCF_024622765.1 Clostridium mucosae
CTATATCTTCTCTCGTTAATAAAAATCTACCCATTCAGCAACCTCCATCTATTTATTTAATTATATAAAAAATACCTATAGACATAAACCCTTTTATTTAAGTGTCTAGTCTATAGGTATCAGTTTATTTCGCGAGCCCCTTTTAAACCATTGATTTTGCTTACTTAAAGATTTTTTTATATATCCACTTTTTAAATGAATTTATATTTTATAAGTTATAAGAAAAAGTAATATTAAGCTAAGTAATATTAATAGAAACATATTAGAATAAAGTTAATTTCATAAATAAGATGGTATAATATATACTATAACATTATAAATAGAATTAAAAATGGAGTATTTCAATGGGAAAATTTAAAGAGTTATATATTAAATATTCAAATTTAGATGAAGAAACAAAAAAAATTATAAATTCTTATCCTCAAGAGTTTATTTCAGATAGAAACAATATAAGAGTATCATTATTAGAATATATTCTAAAGTCTAACAAATATATATACGAGCTTAAAGCAATTAATGGGACTGCACATCTTTGGACATGGAGTGATTTTAGGAGGGAATCAAAAGGAAGAGTGCTTAGCTATAAAACTGAATCTAACATAGTATTAAGTCAACTTCTTGAGTTTTATACTGATATAGATATAGATTTACTAAATAAATATGGTTTAGAAATAATTAAAAGGATAAATTGAATTTATTAGGAATACAATAAATTTTTAAAGTAATAGACCATAAATTGTTGAATTAAAACACTCTTAGGATAAACACCCTAATTGTAATATATTGGCATAGATTAATTTAGAATAAATTGATATAATTATATATGCAAATGAAAAAAATTATTAATTAGGTGATTATGTGGAAGTAAAATACAAAAATACAGTAGAGGATTTAATAGAGTTGAATTTTTATCTAAATATGAAGTTAAAGGATAGAAGGTTAAAAAATTATTTTTTCAAATATGGATATATATTAATAATATTACCTGCTTTCTTGTGGTATTTTAATTATAACTATGAAAATTTATATATATTTTCGATTTTTGCAATAATTTTAAGCATATTATGGTTAACTTTTGTACCTATTATTATTAAAGTTGAATTAAAGCATAAATTAGAAAAAAATTATATAACTAATGAATATTTATATAGTAAAAGAGTATTAAAGATAAAAAATGATAAAATTGTTATGTTTAAAAATGATAATAAATCTGAATTAAGTTTTCAAGATATATCAAATGTAATAATTTACAAAAAAAGAATTTTAATATTTGAGGAAAATTTTAATATTTTCGCAATAGTACCTATAAAATCATTTTCCAACGATTGTGAAAAAAACAAATTCTTAAATGCCATAAAAAAGAATTTATGTTAAAGTAAGATTTAATGTAAATTCTTTTTATTTTATTAATATAATTATGATATGGAAAAAATTAATTGCAATTGAATTATTGATGAACTTCATAAATATAAATGCATTAAATAAAATTATTTTCTGGAAAATATTGTAATTAATGATAGGATTTATTGAATAATATCCTAAAGTAAGTATTATATAGCAATTTAAAACATATAGAATTTAGAACAACAGTATCTATTATTGAATTTAAGTATGATGAGATGGAGAAATGAAAATCTATTAGAAAATTACCAAATTTTTAAAGTTAGTATAAAATCTAATAAATTAACGGATATTGCATTAATGGAATAACATATTAAAAGTTACTTTATATATTTTAATAATATCTATTTTAAGGAAGGCGTATTTACTGAATTAAAATAAAATATGAGTAAAAAAGCTAGAGGTTGAGCCTCTAGCATAATATATACTAGCAATTTATGTAGTATCAATATAGATTAAAATACTTAAATCATAATTAATATTGCTAATATAGTACATATCTTTTGAACAGTTACTTTATTTCCGAAAAGAGTTCATGTATATTTCCATCAGGATCTGCAAATAGCGCAGTTCTTTGATTTAAAGCCATTGTTTTAGGTTTATGAATTGGAGTTGCCCCTTTAGAAATTAATTTATTAAAAGTCTCATCTACTTCATCAGGAGTTTTACATGAAAAAGACAACTCAAAAGATTGACCACAAGCTTTATCCTTATATTCATTATTGTAATCGTACATAACTTCACGTGAGCAAAGAGCAAATTTAACTCCTTCATTTTCAAATTCTACATAATTTCCAAGATCACTTTTAATAGTAAATCCAAGAGCACTATTATAAAAATCCTTCATTAAGTTTACATTATTTGTCCAAATTGTAATTAGATTAAGTTTTGTTTTTATCATTATACCCTCCAATCTTAAAGTCTCTATATAATGTAAAGAGAGTCTAAGTTTATTACTACATAAGATAATTATACATAAATAGTAAAAAATGTAAATTAAAAAATGAAAATTTATAAAAAATGTTATTAATTTCTATAAGTGTAAATTGAAAAAGTAACTTCCGTTTTTTTACTTAAACAGAAGTTAGTCTTGCAAAGTATCTGATATAATTAATTTGATATTTGTCCTTAGCATATTAGGAGGATTAATTATGTCAAACAGAGATT
>NZ_JANKAF010000053.1:0-2443 GCF_024622765.1 Clostridium mucosae
GCTCTTTATTGACATAATACTTGTCTTTGGATTAATATTTTATTGGAGTTAACTATTTTACCAGGTAGATTATGTGCATACTGCTTTTCTACCTGGTATTATTTTTTATAAAAAAAGATCTTAATTTTATAAGATCTTATGCTTAATTTTCGTATTAATTTTTTCTAAGTTAGTTCGCAATGTTAAACTACCTTGTTTACTATCTTCTTAGCTATATTGCTATATCCATCATTATTAGGATGTAATTTATCTAATGTAACCAAATCAATGTTAAAAGAGTTTATTGTTATTTCCTTTAAAGAGTTAATGTAATCAATTCTATACTCTTCACATATTTCAATCATTCCATTTGTAATAAGTTTAAGATTTTCTAACCCATGTCCACCTGCCCTTGAAAATAACGGAGTAACTACAACTATTCTCATTTTAGGATTTTTTTTCATTAAATATTCCATGCACAATCTAAACGCTCCTAGTGTAGTATTAGCTTCTCTTGAATTTGTATTTCCTAAATTGAATCCTCTGCTACTATCATTTGTTCCCCAAAAGAAAATAAAAACATCTATATTAGATATATTCAATTCATTTTCAACTATTAATGAATATGCACTGTCATGAAACCCTCCTGTTGATATGCTTTCATCATATTTTCTAATAGTAGAACCTCCAACTGCAACAGTTGATACATTAGCACCGCTTTTTGTTAAATAATATTGAATTCCATTTAAAGTGACACCTTCTACTTGAACACCATTTCTCGCAGTTATACTATCCCCACCACACATAATGTTCTTAGATAAAATATTTGATTCAAGATTATAAGGTAGCTTCACGTTAATATTAGGATCGGTTGATTCATTTATTCCATTTATAAAAAATGCATCTGTGTAAGGTTTTGATACATTTATTATAATATAATATGCATTTTGCGGTACTTCTACAACATAAAGTCCATTTTCATTTAAGTTATCCGTTGCAGTTGCTAAAGATATTTTAGTTTCATTTATATCAAAGAAGTATCCTATAGTTGCTAATTTATGAGACATATAAAGCTTATTATATCCTTCTATAATTATTTTAGCAGTATCAACCTCGGTACTTTCAACAATATTACCAACACTATTTATATAAGAGTTTAATACTCTTTCTTCTTTGTAAAATAAGTTTACAGTTTTAAATCCTTGAATTTTATGTGAAGGCAATGTACCTCTTGTATAATTTAAATTTGTTGGTTCATTAAAATTTGATGTAACATCAACTTTACCTTTTCTATTTATATAATAAGAAGTGTATTGTGTATTGACTATATTTACTCTTATATAATACATTCCTTTTGGAACTACTAATTTATATATATCATCATATGCTTCTAAAACTAAGTTAGAATGCCTTTTTTTATCATATGTAAACCCATATCCAACACTCCCATATTTAACCTTAAAGTAAATTATTTCACCTTCATTAACTCTTATATAATCGCTAACACTTAAACTTGTACTATCAATTAAATTTCCTACTGTATTTATATATTTATTTGCTGTAATTTTATCAAAATCAACTAAATTATTTATCAACTCACTAGGTAAGTTCTCCATTTTCAAACTATTTATTTGATTATGGTTTATATTTAATCCTTTAATCTCTCCTACATTAGCAGTTTGAGGCTTATAATTTGAATCCTTAGTTAGATAATTATATTCTTCTCTTAATCCAATGCTTTCAACTATATATAAGTTTAACCTTATATAACTTGCCTCTCCACTATTAATTATGCCTGTTTTGTTAGTATCATAAATATCATCAATATAATTAAAATTACTATCATATCTACATCCAGTCAAACTTGTTCCTGTTGCTACAGTTTCAGGATAAAAATAATAATTTATATTTTTATCTACTGGTAAAAAATCAGTACACCAGCCTGTAGTTGTACCTGATGGTTTTGTTATTCCTTCAGACACCCCTCCGAATACATAAGTATATGGAATTAAAATATCTTCACTTATTAAGTTATCTGAATTAATATCGAAAAGATACTTTTTATTAATTTTATTTTTGCTTCCTTTAACATACATTTTCTCAATTAATTCATTATTTATTTCGCTCAGACCTATCGAATTCTCTTCAATTTTTCGACCTTGATAAACCCCACCATTTGTCCAAGCTATCCCATTCCAATAATACCAATTCCCATCTTCTGCAACTACATATATATACTTCTTTCCTTCTAATGTGTTTGCATTGATATCATTTTCTAAATCATCTATGGTTGAAAACACTCCCTTTGGACTTCCACTAGCTTGTGAATTAATTTTATTATCAAGTTCATTATAATTATTCTCTATACTATTAGATAAATTTATTGCAGTTTGTTCCAGATGTGAATCAAATTCATCTAATCTATTTTTTAATTTAGTTTGTCCACCTCTAGCTTCTTTAATTT
>NZ_JANKAF010000054.1:0-2258 GCF_024622765.1 Clostridium mucosae
TAAGAGTAATAAGAATCAGGATTAATCATTGGGAGGTTTTAAGAAAATTAGACGGAACTGATGAGGTTAAAGAAATTATCTTAATTTTAACTGACAACAAAATTGTTGTGAGCAAGTGTTTTATACAGAAGTACATTAAACAATTAGAGTTATTATAAGAGTTTCAAATAAAAGAAAGGAATGATGTTAAATGAAAATAGCAGTTAGAGGAGGACATAATTATCTAGCAACTGGATGTGAGGGTCTTATAAATGAGGTAGTAGAAGATAGAAAAGTAAAAGATAGTGTAATTAAATATTTAAAGCAATTAGGCCATACTGTATTAGATGTTACACCAGGTAATATGGATAGAGACAGTGATCTAATATATGGAGTAAATAAAGCTAATAATTGGGGAGCAGACTTATTTATATCTATACATTTCAATAAGGCTTATAACAGTTATAATGGGGCAATAGGAGTAGAGTGCTTAGTTTATTCAAAGACAGATAATATTACATTAGATGAGCAAGTTGCAACAAGAATACAAAACGCCTTAGATGGATTAGGATTTACAGGTCATGAAAATAAATCAAGAGGAGTAAAAGAAAATAAAGAATTATATGAGCTAAGAGCAACTAAGATGGCAAGCATAATAATAGAAACATGTTTTGTGGAAGCAACAGAATATGTTGCTTTATATAAAAAGTTAGGACACGATAAAATAGGTCAAACAATAGCAGAAGCTATATCAAATAAAAAAATAGAAGTAAAGGTGGAATATGATATGAAAAAAATTAGTAACTTATTATGGAGATGCATTTAAGAATGCAGCTAAATTAGTATAGGATTAAGGGCTAGTAAGTGAGAAATCTTACTTACTAGCCTTTTTATTCATGTAATTAATTAATACAAACTATAGATAGAATGTAAATGAAAGGTGATTAATAGCATATCAACATAAAATGTGGATAAGTAATTGTAGACGAGCGTTCTTAGTGATATAATATAAATTATAAAATCGTAATTTAGAATTTGGAGGAAATTAAAATTGAGATATACACTTTTTATAGATGAATCTGGGGGTATTAGCCCGAATGATGGAGAAAGATATTTTTGTATAGGTGGATATTTAATAAAAAATAAATATTTAGAGCATAGATATAAAATGCTGAATATAATAAAAAAAGTTAATAAAAATAGAGATAAATACTTTAATTTTTATGCATTAAAAGATAACTTAACAGAAGTTAAGTTTGCAAGAATTTAGAGGGTAAAAAATTTGTATTAGGAAAACTTAGTGAATTAGAAGGGGATTTTATAGCAATAATAGTTGATAAGTATAATTGTCATACTTTAGGGAAAAGTGATACAAATGAATATTATAATTATTTAGTATGTCAATTGATACGATATGTTTTTGAAACAAGAAAATATGCGGGAAGTTTAGACTTTGAAGAGTTAAAATTAAAAAGATCTTACAACAAGCAATTCAGTTGTAATTTTAATGTAAGAGCAGCAGATTCTAAAAAGAATCAAGGGGGAATGGTTAGTGATTTTGTAGCTGGATTATGTAAAGATATTTTTAGAAATAAAAATAGTGTTTTAAAAGGAATAATGAATATAAAGTACATATCAAAGTTTCCGCACACAGATTTTGATAAAGATATTAAACAAATTAGTTGACAAGTATAAACTAATTTTATATAATGTAAGCAACAGTTAATAGTCCTGTCTTGAGAAATTGTAGCAAAGATTATTCGCTTAAGTGTACTGTGTGTGCACACATTCTCCAGGCTCTGTTGAATTACGATTTTATGATCCACCAATTTAGTTGGTGGATTTTTTCCATTTAAAATTATAGTAAAAAATACATAGAGTAATGAAATATACCTCGTAATGTATTGAGGATAAAATATATGGATTTATTAGCTAGATGGGTAAAGGAATTAAAAAGTTCCCTAAAAATAAAAAAAGCCGTCTTACGACGACCCGCCCGCATAACGCAAGCGCCAGAAAGAATACACTTATTCTTTCAATGACATAATAACATATATATTATTGACATATCAATAATATTATATCTAATCATAACTATAGATATACATTTATTTTAGCACCTTATAGCAATCTAATTACTTTAAATATCACTTATTTAATCTTACCAAAAGCACCTTTACAATTAATATTAGTATTTTTACCTTAAAAGAAAATGCAATATAAAATAATACGCAAGTAAAATTGAAGCGACTGTAAGGATAGTATAAACTTAAGTAAGT
>NZ_JANKAF010000055.1:0-1842 GCF_024622765.1 Clostridium mucosae
TTTTATATTAAAAAGAGCCTACAATTGTAAGCTCTACTATATAAGATTAAACTTTTTTAAAATATCTTGTACTGTATTATATATTCTTGTATCTAAAGTATCGTTATTATTAAATCCTTGCTCTTTTTGGATAACTGCATTTTTAAATAAATTACCTAAGTTATATCCAGTTAGAGCTTCCCCTCCACTAATTCCTTCAATAAATCCAAATAAAGGTGTATCACTACTTTCAGTTGGATATTCCCTAGGGTTAAATTTAAACCACAAAACATACTTTCCTATATCTTTTTTATTTATATAAAAGCTAAATGTTCCATCTGTATTTCTATAAATAGCTATTTTATCTCCATCTATAAAATCATACTGTAAGTTAGGGAAGTTCTTCCCTGTATATTTAACAGTTAAAGCATTACTTGGACTTACTGTTACGTCTGCTATGTTATGGGTTCTATCCATTGCTCCTAATCCTATCATTGAAAATTTAGTATTTATATCTCCTTTATAAATAAACCAATAAATCCCCCTTGTTACTTCAAATTCTATTTTATACGTATTATTATCAAACATATACCTACTTGGATATCCACTAGGATTTGGTGATACGCTTATAATTCCATTTTCTAAAGTAAGTACTTCTGCTGTATTAGTTTTAGTTATATCTGTTAATGAAATATCTTTACTTATTGCATTTTCAGTTGTATCGTAATTTAACTTAGATAATTTAGTGTTTGATATTTCATTATCATTATTAAATAAAGCATTGTTCACTAGCATTTTTTCTACTATTCTAGGTGCAACTACCTTTTGATAAGCATTATTACCAAAGTGAGATTGGCGTGTACTTGAAGTTACTCCTGTTCCATTAACTGCATTAGTTTCTGTATCTCTAGGTATATCTACATACGTATTAGGATTCCAATTTTTATAGTTCTCCCATATCTCTTTACATTGCCCTTGTAGGTACCAATAAGATACAGTTTCTACGTTATACCATATATCTTTATCCCATACTCCCTTTTTAACTCTATTTTCATATCCATTATTATTAAAATATTCAAAAAAAGTATTTGTCATTCTTTCAAAGGCTGCCTTATGAGTACTTGCATTAGTTTTATCATTCTCTCCCTGGATCCATATAACGCCACCAAATATATTATCTTGATTTAAATCTAATAGATATTTAAGTCTATCTCTAAAAGCTAAAAAATATGGACTTGTATCACTCCATTTTAAAGCTCCTGATGATGGTTTCATTGTATTTTGATCATATGTTCCTACCTTGCCTGAATTAAATCCAGTTCCACCGTAAGCTACTGGAAGGAATACAATTTTATATTCTTCTGGTATATGCTTCAATAATAGATTTCCAAGTGGTAAATGAAGTCCTTTAGTCCCCTTAAAGTTTAGACTGTTTGGATTAGACATATTTCTCATATCTTGAAAACTCTGAGCACAGTGTCCAAGTGGTATAACTTTCAAATTATCATCTTCATATAATCCTAACTGCTTGATTCTATTCTCATTAATATTTTTACTAACTATTGATGATACTACTGATTCATCATATCCTACTGCATTTGATTGTCCAGCAACTGCAATTATAAAATACTTTTCAACATTTTCTTCTTCAAATTCACTACTTGAATTATTCCAGTTAGTGCATAAATGATATAAATATTCATCTATTCTGGACATAGGTTTTGGTAAGTTGTTTAAATCTTTTTCCTTACCATTCATATAAGCTAAATATTTTTCCATTCTACTATTTGGATTAGGTAAATCATTTAAACTCATTTTAATTCACTTCCTTTTATTTTATATTAAAAAGAGCCTACAATTGTA
>NZ_JANKAF010000056.1:0-1572 GCF_024622765.1 Clostridium mucosae
TGGAAGTCTTGTAGATGGGAGAGATAATGCAGTTGAACTGCAAGATAAATTGGATAGGTTTAAGATAAATATGTATAAACTTAATTATGTGGTAAGAGTGTCAGCTGATAGTATAGAGCTTTTAGAGAAAAGAGTTAATACTATAAAAGATTTTTATTCAGATTATAAAATTATAATTGAAAGACCTTTCGGTGATATGCTTAATTTTCAATATGAGTTTATACCTTCATCAGAGATTTTAGTAAAGGACTATATTCAATATGTAACATCTGATTTTATAGCTTCTTTAGGTTTTGGTGCTACTTCAAAACTTGGAGAGGATAATGGTATATATGTTGGTGAAAATCTTGATAGTGGAAAAGTAGTATGTATAAAACCTGCAATAGCTTCACAAGGGATTAAGGGGTCAATAACTAATTCGCCTTCAATAGCGTTTTTAGGAGCAACAGGAAATGGGAAGTCAATGCTTGCTAATCTTATTACTTATTATTCAGCGTTATTAGGTTCAAGGATACTTTTGATAGATCCTAAATCGGAGCGTGGAAATTGGAAGAAAGATTTAATATTTTTAAAAGATGATATCAATGTAATAAATCTTACAAGTGATATAGAAAATAAAGGGTTATTAGACCCATATAATTTATTTGATAATAAAATGGCTGAATTTATTGCTATAGAAATATTAGGTTATTTAACAGGGATAACAATACAAGATAGTGATAGATTTCCTGTATTAAAGAAATATATATCTAAAGTAACTAATGAAAATAATCCATGTATGATGAAAATAGTTAATTATCTTAAAGATTCTGATAATGAGATAGCTAATAAAATTGGTACACATATAGATTCTTTTGTGGATTTAGGTTTTTCATCTTTATTGTTTGGAGATGGAGAAACAGAGAAAAAGATAGATGTTTCAAATGCTATTAATATAATTCAAATTGAAGATTTAAAATTGCCAGGCAAAGAAGTTAAAACTAAAGATTATAGTAGTATTGAAATATTAAGTATTGCTATGCTTATGATTGTAGGGTATTATGCAGTAAATTTTATAGAAAATGATAGAGAAATATTTAAAATATCATTCTTAGATGAAGCGTGGGTATTAGATAAAGTTCAACAAGGTAAAACATTAATAAATAAACTTATAAGAGTAGGGCGTTCAAAAAATAGTGGAGCTTTTATTGCTACACAATCAGCTTTAGATTTAGGAGATGACGCAAAGAATAATATAGGTATGAAGTTTATATTTAGGTCATCTAAAATTGAAGAAATAGAGGCAGATTTAGAATTTTTAGGATTAGAAGTTAATAGAGAAAATATAGATAAAATTAAGAGCTTAGAAGTAGGTCAATGTTTATTTCAAGATATTTATGGTCATATAGGTGTTTTAAGTGGTGATTTAGTCTTTGAAGATTTATTTAATGCTTTTGATACTAGACCACCTGTTAAAAAAGAAGGTGAAAAAAATGTTTAACAGAATAAGAGGAAGTAAAAAAGGCTTTATAGTAGTAGCAACTATTATATTAAGTCTTTTTTTTATAGGCTCATTTACTATTATAGCTAATG
>NZ_JANKAF010000057.1:0-1540 GCF_024622765.1 Clostridium mucosae
CTTTTTTGCATAAACTTAAATCATGAAACTATTCAGTTTATACAATACTAATCAACAATTAGTATTACCAATAGAAACAGAAATTATGATACCAAAAAATGATTCTGTTAGATTGCTAAGCACAGTATTGGAGGGAATAGATTATTCAGAATTATATAATGCATACTCTACAAATGGTAGAAATCCAGCAATCTCGCCAAAGACTCTTTTTATGGTATTAGTTTATGCAAACTTAAATGATATTCACAGTTCACGAGAGATAGAAAAGGCATGTAAAAGAGATATAAATTTCATGTGGTTATTACAAGGTCAAAAAGCGCCTAGCTACTCAACTATATCAAGATTTAGAACAGGTAGATTAAAAGAGTGTTGCGAAAATCTATTCTATCAATTTGTAATGAAATTAGGCGAGTTAGGTGAAATAGAATATAAAAATATATTTATTGATGGAACTAAGATAGAAGCTAATTCGAATAAATACTCATTTGTTTGGAAGAAAAGCATTGATAAATTTGAAAGAAAACTTAAGAAAAAAATGATTGAAAAAGTTAATGAGATAAATAAAGAGTTTGGTAAGTGCTACGCTACCGATAGCGAAAGCTTAAATGTTACTTTATATTCAGATATAATTGATGATTTAAATAGAATAGTTAATGAAAATAATGTGAAATTTGTTTCGGGTAAAGGGAAAAGAAAAGGTAAACTTCAGAAGTATATTGAGTTACTTTATGAAGCTATAGAAAAGCAACTAAAATATGATAATTATAATTCTATTTTTGATGGAAGAAATAGTTTTTCAAAAACAGATACTGACGCTACCTTTATGCATTTGAAGGAGGATCATATGAGAAACTCTCAATTAAAACCTGCATATAATCTTCAAATAGGGGTTGAAGGTGAATATATAGTTGGTGTAGATATATCCAATGAAAGATCAGATCAATTAACTTTAATTCCTTTTTTAGAAAAACTAGATGAAAAACTTCCTAAAAAATTTAAAAATATAGTTACCGATGCTGGTTACGAAAGTGAGGAAAATTACGTATATATAGAGGAACATGATCAAACATCTTATATAAAACCTCAATTTTATGAAAAGCAAAAAACAAAGAAATTTAAATCAGATATAAGTAAGCGAGAAAATATGGAATATGATTCTGAGAATGACGAATATATTTGTACTTTAGGTAGACGTTTAAAAAATATAGGATTAATAAATAGAACCTCTAAATCAGGGTATATTTCACAAGTAACTAAATATGAATGTGAAAATTGTGAAGGTTGTTCAGTTAAAAATAAATGTACAAAAGCAAAAGGGAATAAACAAATCCAAGTTTCAAAAAAATTTGTAGAAAAAAGAAAAGTTTCATTTGAAAATATAACAACGCCCGAAGGAATAATACTGAGAATGAATAGGTCTATTCAAGCCGAAGGTACATTTGGAGTAATTAAGGAAGATCATGGATTCAGAAGATTTTTACTTCGTGGTTCGGTCAATGTAAAAATAGAATTTCTACTTAAAGCATTAGCATATAATATT
>NZ_JANKAF010000058.1:0-1454 GCF_024622765.1 Clostridium mucosae
TCAAATTACTTTGAGTCTTAATTTTAAGACGTCTAAAAGAATTGCTGGTTTATTTTACTTAACTTATTTTCTGTTCAATTTTCAAAGACCATTTTCTTCATCGCTCTCAAGCGACTTTCTTATCTTATCATTTGTTTTCTTTCTTGTCAACAACTTTTTTCAAAGTTTTTTTGACTTGTTTCGTCACATCCCTTAGCGACGAGATTTATCTTAACATGTAAATGCAACCAAGTTTTAAACATCTATATTATTCTAATTAAATTATTCTTATTTTCCTTCTATTTTCTATATATATCTATCATTTTCTATTGATGATACGCCTGGCAATGTTATTATCAATTTTACATTTTATAATATTATTTTCTCTATTATTATTTTATATATACGTAATTTAAAATAATATTTTTTTGCAATGAGATATAATCATTTTTAATTTATTACTATTAAAATAATCTATCTATATTAAAATATATATTTAAATATTACTTTTAAGTATCATATAATTATAAATTTAATTTTAATAGCCACTTTTAATTTATGATACAATGACTTGTTGTAAAATGAAATTTAACTAATTGAAAACAAAAAAATCTATAATGGATTATATATGTTATTATTTAATCTCAAAATTAAATTCAAAACGTAAGATAATCGATATAGATCATAAAATTTACAATACAGAATCGAGTAAAAATAAATACTTAAATTTCTAAGAGCTATTTACTATTCAAATTCTTATTAATTATACCTTTAACCATATAAAATAGTAAAAAAATTATATAGGCCTATAAACAATATTATCAATAAAATATGTAATGGAACTAATACTAAGGTATATTTTGCTCATACTTTTTCATCTTTTGAAATAGAATCTAATGAGCGTTACAATAATATAATGCACCATCTCAAAATCAAAACTTATATCTGATTCTTCTTCTTCTGATATTTCCTTCATAGAACATTGGATGCACACTCTTCCAAGGATAATCCTTAACTATAAAATTCCTGAAGAGTTATTTTAAATACATCTAGATAAGATATATGCAATCTAAGAGACCATAGGTGCCTGAGTCGCAAACATAAACTAGTTCAATTTATTATTAAAATATATATTTATAATTTTATTATAAATATATATAATAAAAAAAGCTACGAATTACTTCGTAGCTTTTGGTGGAGGTAAAGGGATTCGAACCCTTGACCCCTTGCGTGCAAGGCAAGTGCTCTCCCAACTGAGCTATACCCCCAAATATGGTGGACCTTCAGGGACTCGAACCCCGGGCCGACCGGTTATGAGCCGGTTGCTCTAACCAACTGAGCTAAAGATCCATATAACCTGGCAACGTTCTACTCTCCCACACAGTCTCCCATGCAGTACCATCGACGCTGTAGAGCTTAACTTTCCTGTTCGGAATGGAAAGGAGTGTTTCCTCTACGCCATCATCACCAGATTT
>NZ_JANKAF010000059.1:0-1385 GCF_024622765.1 Clostridium mucosae
TCACCAAAGTTCACAGTTACTGGAACTTCTCCACCTTGTGCTGATGAAGCTAATTTATATGTTACTGACTTCAACACATCTGTCTTAACACCATCTTTATAGTGAAACCTTTCCTCTTTACCTAAATACATTAATTCTCCAAACGTTTTATTTATATCTGGACATATTTTCATTGTTGCCATAATTAAACTCCTCCAATTTCTTTTAATTTAATATTAATTTTTCTTTTTTTATAAATTTATAAATACATGAATGTACATCATTACATATTCCCGAAATTCTTTTATTATTTTTATCAACTAAATAATATTTATCATTTACACATAATATTTTTCCTTTTTTATGTCTTACCTTAAAAACATATTCATCAAAACTAATTCTTTTTATTTTTATATCTATAATTTTCATATCATCAATTCCCATATCATCACATATTCAAGAATATTAAGCAGTTACTACCGCCTTCAATCAATAGGAACCCTTAAAGCAAGTTTAAGGAACCCAATTGATTTCAGTTGGTCTGAATAAAAAACATAATCGCAAGTTCTCTCCTGCCGACAACGACCCCCGCAATACTGCTAAAACCACACTTCGGTAGCTCTTGGTAAGATATACAACCCCAACTAAAACTCACTCCCTTCAAAGGCTAGTAACTATCTCTTATCGCTCGACTGCGTGATGATATTGGATTTACACGCTTCCCTTAATATTTATTTTTAAAAGCTATATCTTACTTCATATACCACCTCCTTATTTTTATTTAAAGTATTCATTAATTAAATACTTTTTTGAGTTTACAATCTTAAACTATGTAAACTCTAAAAATATTTAATCATCTCTTAGAATTTAATATTATATTTTATTTAATAAATCTTTAGCTTTGATCATATCTAAAAAGCTAACTTTTAAATCTTCTCTATTTAATACATTTATGTACGCTTTTATTTCTCCCTTAAATTCTAAAAAATCAAAGTCATTCTTTTCTAAACATTTTATATAGCTTTTCAGAGATTCCTTTAATAGTCTTACTATTTCTTTTTCATCTAACATCTAATAACCCCTTATTTTTATTTAAAGTATTTATTGCTTTCACAACTTTAAACTGTGCAAACTCTAAAAATATTTAATCATCTTTTAAAAACCTGTATGTATCTTACTTTACGTGGTATCATTTTCCCTTTAATTGATACAAAATCATCATGTCCTTTAAAACAATACTTAATATTAAAATCTTTCAACTCCTTAACATCTTTAATCTTCATATCTCCATAAAGGTCAATTCTAAGTCTTGATCTATCCTTTATCTTTGTATCTATAGCAGATAAAAATATTTTATATTGATTCACAACATCAACTCCTTATATAAAAGCTTGTACTACATCAAA